>NZ_JBEXUE010000291.1:0-12911 GCF_040614275.1 Streptosporangium sp. NPDC006013 | reverse complement strand
TCATCGGCTGCACCGTCAGCTCACGCAGGAGGCGCTTGCCGAACGGGCCGGTGTCAGCTCCCGCTCGATCCGCGAGATGGAACGGGGCCCCGGGCCCGCGGCGAACCACACGAGGGACGGCCTGGGACCGGTTCAGGACACGCCGGCCTCGCGCATGTCGCGGACCTCCCGCTTGAGCTCCTTGATCTCGTCGCGGAGCCGGGCGGCGACCTCGAACTGCAGGTCGGCGGCGGCCTGGTGCATCTGCTCGGTGAGCGACTCCATCAGCGCCTCCAGCTGGGCCCTGGGCATCTCTCCGGCGATCGCCCTGGCGTGCTGGCCCGCCTGCTTGACCGCGAAACCGGGGACGGGTGCCTTGCCGCGCGACTGCTGGCGACCGCTGCCGCCGAGGAGCTGGGCGGTGTCGGCGTCCTCCCGGTTGAGCGAGTCGAGGATGTCGGCGATCTTCTTGCGGAGCGGCTGCGGGTCGATGCCGTTGGCCTCGTTGTAGGCGGTCTGCTTGGCCCGGCGGCGGTTGGTCTCGTCGATCGCCCGCTCCATGGAGGGGGTGATCCGGTCGGCGTACATGTGCACCTGGCCGGAGACGTTTCTGGCCGCGCGGCCGATGGTCTGGATCAGGGAGGTCTCCGAACGGAGGAAGCCCTCCTTGTCGGCGTCGAGGATGGCCACCAGCGACACCTCGGGCAGGTCGAGTCCCTCACGGAGCAGGTTGATGCCGACCAGCACGTCGAACTCGCCCATCCGCAGCTCGCGCAGGAGCTCGATGCGGCGCAGGGTGTCGACCTCGCTGTGCAGGTAGCGGACCCGGATGCCGAGCTCCAGCAGGTAGTCGGTGAGATCCTCGGACATCTTCTTGGTCAGCGTGGTGACCAGGACCCGCTCGTCCTTCTCGGTGCGGGTGCGGATCTCGTGGATCAGGTCGTCGATCTGCGACTTGGTCGGCTTGACGATCACCTCGGGGTCGATCAGGCCGGTCGGCCGGATGACCTGCTCGACCACGTCGCCCTTGGAGCGGCCCAGCTCGTAGGGGCCCGGGGTGGCCGACAGGTAGACCGTCTGGCCGATCCGCTCCAGGAACTCCTCCCACCTCAGCGGGCGGTTGTCCATCGCGGACGGCAGGCGGAAGCCGTGGTCGACGAGCGTGCGCTTGCGGGAGGCGTCCCCCTCGTACATCGCGCCGATCTGCGGGACGGTCTGGTGGGACTCGTCCAGGACCAGTAGGAAGTCCTCGGGGAAGTAGTCGAGCAGGGTGTTGGGCGCGCTGCCCGGCTCGCGGCCGTCCATGTGGCGCGAGTAGTTCTCGATGCCGGAGCAGGTGCCGATCTGGCGCATCATCTCCAGGTCGTAGGTGGTGCGCATGCGCAGCCGCTGGGCCTCAAGGAGCTTGCCCTGGCGCTCCATGGTCTCCAGCGTCTCGGCCAACTCGGCCTCGATGCCCCGGACGGCGCTCTCCATCCGCTCGGCGCCCGCGACGTAGTGGGAGGCCGGGAAGATGTAGAGCTCGGTGTCCTCGGTGATCACCTCGCCGGTCAGGGGATGCATGGTCGAGAGCTTCTCGATCTCGTCACCGAACATCTCGATGCGGACGGCGAGCTCCTCGTACTTGGGAATGATCTCGACGGTGTCGCCGCGCACCCGGAAGGTGCCACGGGTGAAGGCCATGTCGTTGCGGGTGTACTGCATGTCGACGAGGCGGCGGAGCAGGCTGTCGCGCTCGATCTCCTGGCCGACCTTGAGCCTGACCATGCGGTCGACGTACTCCTGCGGGGTGCCCAGGCCGTAGATGCACGAGACCGAGGCGACCACGATCGTGTCGCGGCGGGTCAGCAGCGAGTTGGTCGCCGAGTGACGCAGCCGCTCGACCTCCTCGTTGATCGAGGAGTCCTTCTCGATGTAGGTGTCGCTCTGCGGGACGTACGCCTCGGGCTGGTAGTAGTCGTAGTAGGAGACGAAGTACTCGACCGCGTTGTTGGGCATCATCTCGCGCAGCTCGTTGGCGAACTGCGCGGCGAGCGTCTTGTTGGGCTGGATGACCAGGGTGGGCCGCTGGAGGCGCTCGATCAGCCAGGCGACCGTGGCGGTCTTGCCCGTACCCGTGGCGCCCAGCAGGACGTTGTCCTTGTCACCCGCCTTGACGCGCCGTTCGAGCTCGGCGATCGCGGTGGGCTGGTCGCCCGAAGGGGTCATGTCGGTGACGACCTCGAAGGGGGCCACCTTGCGCTGCAAATCTGTTACCGGCCTCACCTGTTCCACTGTAGGCGGCGTGACCGACAATCCTTCTCCGTACCGTCTCCCGCCTGGGAGGCCGGCTTAACCGCAAAGCAAGTGAACCGCAAGCGGGGTCCTCTTTACTGGCCGGCGTGCCTGCGCTTACAAAGCGTGATATATCGAGCTTTCGACATATGACTACCTCGGAGGTGTGATGTCCCGGCCAAGAGAAGCCATGCAGTACGCGAGGGCCGCGGCCCAGACGATAGGGCAAGGCGGCGACATGCGCCAGGTGGTCGGGCAGGCCGTCGGACAGTTCGCCGGGCAGGTGACCGGGCAGGCCGCCGGAAGTCCCGGGGCCGCCGGGAGCGAGGGCTTCGCGCTCAACCCCTCCGACTTCGCCGCCGCCCGTGACCAGGGCGCCTCCCCGGGCACGATCATCGAGGCCCGCAGCGCGCCGCTCAACGAGGCCGGCGAGATCGTCAACCGGAGCTTCAGCGGCAACGGCCAGCACGGCGAGCCCGTCCACGTCATCTCCCCCGTGGTCATCCCCAAGAGCGGCGCCGCCAAGGTGATCATCCCGCTGGTGGTGCTGGCCGGCCTCGGCCTGGTCGGGCTGGTCGCCACCGGCCTCCCGGACGGGGCCCGGGTGCTGTTCGGCCCGCACTACTGGGCCGTGCTGGTGCTGGCCGCGGTGTTCCTGTGGTGGCGCAGGAGCGTGGTCATGGTGCCCGAGGGCTGCAAGGCCCTGATCACCAAGTTCGGCAAGCTCGTGCAGATCGCCGAGCCGGGCCGGGTGACGCTGTTCAACCCGTGGAAGCGGGTCAGCTACATCGTCAACACCACCCGCGAGTACCCCTTCAACGCGCCCATCCGCGAGGCTCCCACCCAGCAGGGCGTCAAGGCCAGCGTCGACTTGTTCCTGCAGTTCCGGATCGAGGACCCGGCCGAGTTCATCTTCGTGCTCGGCTCGGTCAGCGGCTTCCAGGCCAAGCTGCAGAACGCCATCAGCGAGGTCACCCGCTCGCTGATCTACTCCCAGCGCGCCGAGGAGATCTACGACCTGGTCGGCGAGAGCACGATGGGCATGCTGGACAACCTCAACCAGCAGTTCCTGCCCGCCGTACGGCTCACCGACGTCAACATCACGCACGCCGAGCCGTCCAGCCAGGAGTACCGGATGGACCTGGCCGCCCCCGAGATGATCAGGGTCGCCAAGGAGGCGTACACCTACGAGTACGAGCTCCAGCTCCGCAAGGAGCAGAACGAGGGCGACCTGATCAAGGAGCTGGCCGGCCTGCAGGAGCAGCTGTCGGCCATCCACGCCGAGATCGCCGGATACCAGGCCCGGATGGACACCGCGCTGGAGCGCGCCTCGCACCAGGCGAAGGCCCAGGCGGGCCAGCGGCTGGTGGAGGCGGAGTCCACCGCCAAGGCCAACGCGGCGCTGCTGGAGGCCCAGGCGCTGGACATCCGCGCGCTGAGCGCCGCCGAGGCGCCGGAGATCCTCGACTACCGGTTCCAGCAGGACCTGCTCGACAAGCTGGAGTCCGTCGCCTCGCACCTGCCGCGCCTGGTGCAGGTCGGCGAGGACGTCGACCTCGACCTGCTCGCGCTGGCCAGGCAACTGGTCGGCAGCCGCGAGGCGCAGCTGTTCTCCGAGGCGGACATGGCCGCGATCAGGGCGCGGATGGCCGAGATCGGCGGCCGTGTCGAGGAGCGCGGGGCGGAGATCGCCGCCCTGCTCAACCCGCCCGCCGACGTCGCCGCTCCCGTACGAGATGAGGACTGACGTGCACCGGAACGGACCACGAGGCGAACGAGGAGCGGTGAGGACCCAGTGAGCAACGGAGAATTCTCCAAGATCAAGGAATCCCTGGCCTCCTGGTCGGAGATCCGCCAGCTGCTGCGCGGCGGCGAGTCGGGCCGGCTGGTCCCGGTGGTGATCCCCAAGGACCGGCGCGGCTTCGCCTGGGTGACGCTGCTGTTCTTCGCCCTCTACCTGGCGGGTACAGCCGCGCTCGCCGACGGGGTGTTCTCCCTGCTGGCCGCGGTCGGCGCGGTGTTCTTCCTGGTCGTGGCGCTGATCTGGCTCTGGCGCCGGGCGATCATCGAGATCGAGGAGGGCACCACCGGCGTGCGCAGCCGGTGGGGCGCGATCGTCGGCACGCTGCCTCCCGGCCGTCACTACCTGTGGCTGCCGTGGGACCGGGTGGACGCGGTGGTGGACACCTCCACCGAGATCCCCTACTCCGCGCCGATCGTGGCCTGCCCGACCGCGGAGAACGTCCCGCTCAAGTCGATCGAGTTCTTCCTGAAGTTCCGCATCGTCGACCCGGTGGCCTTCGTCCGTACGATCGGTGCCGGCAACTTCGACCTGGTGCTCAGCAGCGCCGTACAGGACGCCATCCGCCAGCGCAGCCGCCAGGTGCGGACCGAGCGCGCCTACGACCTGCGCGGCTCCGACGTCGGCGACATGCAGGAACTCCTCACCCGCCAGCTCGGCCGGTACGGCGTGCGGATCACCGGCGCCAACATCCCCGACGTGCAGCTGCCCGACCAGTACCAGCAGCACCTGGCCACCCGGGAGAAGGTCGCCAAGGAGCTGTCGGCCTTCGAGCGCGAGTGGGAGCTCACCCGCAAGCGCAGGATCGACACCCTGCTGATGGAGATCGAACGCTCCAAGAAGACGCGGGACGCGCGTATCGTCGAGGTACGAGCCGCCGCCAACACAGCGCGTAAGGACGTCGCCCGCATGCTGGAGGAGCACGAGACCGAGGCGCAGCGGGTGCGCTGGGAGATCGAGGCCAAGGGCCGGGCCGAGCTCACCTCCGCCGAGAACGAGGCGAAGGGGCTGCGCAGGCTGGCCGACTCCTACCGCGACAACCGCGCCGTGCTCCAGTACGAGCTGGCCCGCCGCAGGCTCGACGTGGGCGCCAAACTCGCGGAGAGCGCACCTCGTCCCGTCGTCGTCCGCACCACCGGCGCCTCCGGCGACACCTCCGCGCTGTCCACCCTGCTTCTGGCCCAGCTCCTGCCCCAGTTGGGCGGCGGCAACGGCCAGGTCGCCCCGCCGAACCAAGTCCCCTGAGAAAACCTGGAGTCAAGATGGTGTTCCGCAAGCTGATGGCCGCGTTCGGGGCGGGTGTCGAGGTCGACACGGTCCTGCAGAACTCGCACGTGCGGCCCGGCGAGGTCCTGCGCGGGCAGGTCAACTTCCGTGGCGGCGGCTCCGACTACAAGGTCGAGGGCATCTTCATCGACTTCACCGCCGTGGTCGAGGTCGAGAGCGGTGACAACGAGTACAAGTCGACCTACAGCTTCCTGCGCCAGCAGATCACCGGACCGTTCCACCTGGCCGCGGGCGCCCCGCAGTCGGCCCCCTTCCAGATCCAGGTCCCCTGGGAGACCCCGATCAGCGCCATCGGCGGCCACCCGCTGCGCGGCATGCAGCTCGGCGTCTCCACCGAGCTGGCCCTGGCCGGTGCGCTCGACAAGGGCGACCTCGACCCGCTGTTCGTCAACCCGCTGCCCGCCCAGGACCACCTGCTCGGCGCGCTGGACCGGATGGGCTTCCGCTTCAAGAAGGCCGACCTGGAGCGGGGCACCCTGCACGGCTCGCGGATGCCGTTCTTCCAGGAGATCGAGTACTACGCGGGCGGCGAGTACCACCGCCACTTCAACGAGCTGGAGCTGACCTTCATCGCCGGCCCCCAGGCGATGGACGTCATCCTGGAGGCCGACAAGCGCGGCGGCTTCCTGTCCTCCAGCCACGACACCTACAGCCGCTTCACCGTCCACTACAACGACCACCCGGGCCAGGTAGAGCAGTCGCTGCGCGCCGGCCTCCAGGCCATGGCCCAGAAACGCGGCTGGTTCTGACCTTTCTCGCGTCACGGTCCCGGCCCGGCCACCACCACCCGGTGGCCGGGCCGCGGCCTGTCCGGCCGGCGGGAGACGGGAACCACCTCGCACCACGACTCGTACGCCGGCCTGGCAGCCCGCTTTCGATCCTCCGGGACAGACAAGCCGCATCCAGCGGCGCGAGCGGCACCGCGGGGGCCGTTCGTGGCATGCCCTATCGCGGTCGCATCAGGTCGAGGTCCTCACCCCATGCGTCCAGCACCGCGCCGTGCCCGGCGCGGCGGGCCGCCGACTCGACCTGGGCGAAGAGGCGCCGCTGCAGGGGCACGTCGCCCGTTCCCAAGATGTGGTCCGCGGCGTCCAGCAGCATTCCGGTGTCCCAGCCGGGCAGCGGGTATCGGGCGAGTTCCCATTCCAGGTACCTGTTGTAGGGACATGGGCGACGGTCGAGCGCGAAGAGCAGCTCCAGCAAGAATCGGATGCTGTCGGCGGCGTCGAGACGGGCGGCGAGTGCGTGTCCGTCACGGTCGTTCTTGACGGAGCGGTAGAGGGAGTTGGCATAGGCGTCGAGCCATTCACCGGATCCCCGGAACGCCTCATCGGCATCGAGCCGCGCCTTGGCGGCCAGGATCCGGGCGATGCCTCCGTCGAGCCGGTCGAGCACGACCCGGGCGCGGGCGAGGGCGTAGCGCTCGAAGCCTGGCATTCCGGCCGCGCGGAACTCGGCGAGGGAAATGATGACGAGGTCGAGCTCGGGAGTGCGGTGGCCGGTGAACCGGGTGAGGTCCGTTGTCGCGCTGTCGGCGAGAACCACGTACAGGTCGTGATCGGAGTGGTCGGTGGTCATGTCGTCGTGGGCGTGGGAGCCCTTGAGGACGAGGCCGACGACGGCGGGGTCGGCGGCGGCGAGTTCGACGAACGCGTGGTAGGTGAGGGGCCGCTGAGCGGGCATCGGGTGATCTCCGGTGGGATGGTGGCGGGTATGCCTGCCGGGGCGGCCCCGTCTGCCGGGATCGCCCACGCCGTCCGCGGCGGCACCTGGCCGCCGCCCGGAAGATCAACGCACGTGTGCACCCTATCGCCAGACCGTCCGAGAGATACCGGAACCAGGGCGATCTCAAGCACGGCCCCGGTTTCGCAGGACGACGTGAAGACGCGCGACGGAGGACTCAGAACGCGAAATCCTTCGTCATCCACCTGCGGAATCGCTGTTCCGAAGGCGAACAGGAGCTCGGCACGGGTCAGCGGGACGAGACGTTCGGCAGGCCCGACAGGATCAGTCGACCCTCACCGCCGGGTTCCAGGTGCCGGGCGAGTCTGTCGTAGGGTTTCTGCCAGAGTTCGACCGGCGGCCGGGGTAGGGGCGAGGGGCGGCTGATGGGCACGGGTGACGGCGACGCGGTGGTGGACGCCGCGCGGGCGGGCGACGAGCCCGCGTTCGCGGCGCTCGTCGAGCGTCACCGGGGTGAGCTGCGGGTGCACTGCTACCGGATGCTGGGCTCGTTCGACGAGGCGGAGGACCTGGTGCAGGAGACGTTCCTGCGCGCGTGGAAGAGCCTCGGCGGTTTCGAGGGGCGCTCGACGTTCCGGGCCTGGCTGTACCGGATCGCGACGAACGCGTGCCTCGACGTCCTCGACGGCCGGGCGCACCGGGTACTCCCCCAGTACCTGTCCGGGCCGTCGGATCCGAGCGTCTCGCTGCCGCCCCGTACCGACATCGCGTGGATGCAGCCGTTCCCTGACCGGTTGTGGGAGCCGGTCGCGCCGAGCGATACCGAGCCGGAATCCGTGGCTGTCACCAGGGAGACGATCGAGCTGGCGTTCCTGGCCGCGATCCAGCACCTGCCGCCCCGGCAGCGGGCAGTGCTGATCCTGCGCGACGTGCTCGGCTGGCCCGCCAAGCAGACCGCGACGCTGCTGGAGGGCAGCGTGGCCTCGGTGAACAGCGCGTTGCAGCGAGCCAGGACGACGCTGAAGGAGCACCTGCCGGAACACCGCCTGGACTGGGCGCCGTCGACCGGGCCCACCGAGCGGGAACGGGCGGTGCTGCGGCGCTACATGGACGCGATGGAACGCGCCGACCTCGCCGCGGTCGCCGACCTGCTGGCCGAGGACGTACGGACGGCGATGCCGCCGTGGCCCATGTGGTTCCGGGGGCGCGACGCGGTCATGACGGCGCTGGCGGCGAGCTGGGACACCGGCTCACCCGACTACGTGGGCCGGTTCCGGATGGTGCCCACCCGGGCCAACCGGCAGCCGGCCCTGGCGACCTACGTACGGCGCCCCGGCGAGCCCGCCTACAGCGCCTTCGGGATCTCCGTGATGCGGATCGAGGACGACCGGATCGTGGAGGCCACCGCCTTCCACGACCTCGGCCTGTTCCCGGCGTTCGCCCTGCCCACGACGCTGTTTCCCGAACACCGATGAGTTTTCGCGCGATCCGCCGTCTCAGAACGGGTCAACCGCACAGGTATGTCAACATCCTCGGCGCCGACACCGCCCGGCAGTGCCTTGAGGCGGGTGTGCTCGACGAGATCCTCGTGTTCGTCGTGCCCGTCATGCTGGGCGACGGCGTCCGGCTGTTCGACCACCCGGGCGGGACCAACGTCAAGCTCGAACGCGTCGAGCTGACCGAGGTGCCGCACGCGACGAGCATCCGGTTCCGCGTCGTCGGCTGAGCCGTTCCCGGTGGTGGCGGCGGGACGCCCGGCCACCACCGGGAACCTCACAGGTCCAGCTGGTACTGGAAGGTTTTGTGGGTGGGCCGGTAGCCGAGCGAGTCGTTGACGGCCCGCATGTGGGTGTTGCTGTCGGCCGTGTCCGCCAGCAGCCCGCCCAGGTCCGGATAGCGTTCACGAACCTGCCGGATCGCCTCGGCCTTCATCCACCTGGCCAGGCCGTGTCCGCGGTGTTCCGGCAGGACTCCCGTGCCGTAGTGCTGACCGTCCCCCTTGCCGTCACCGGGGACGACCAGCTCGGTGAACCCGGCGATCGAGCCGTCGGACTCGTCGATGGCGACGACCGTGTGAAGCGACTCGCCGCGGTCCTCGATGGCCTGGGCGGCCGCCCTGACCCGCTCGACGTCCCAGACCACGACACCGTAGTCGGCGTCGTCCATCGGCATGTCGTCCATGGCCCGGCGGGAGGCGGCGAAGGTGTCGGCCAGGTCGTCCGGCACCGTCCCGTCCCAAGAGCACAGCCGATACCCGGCGTGCGGCCGGTCGGCGACCGTGTCCACGGTGGCCTGGGCCGGCACCAGTCTGGTGTACGTCAGGGCGAGCACCTTCCTGAACCCCCTGGCCGCCAGGAACCGGTCACCCGGCGTACCGGCCCGAGCCTGGGCGAGCACACAGCGCCGCCCTTCCCGCTCGGCGCCCGCCACCGTCCGCGCCAGCAACTCGGAGCCGACGCCCTTGCGCCGCTCCGCGGGATGCACGTTCAGCTCCAACTCGGCCAGGTGGTCCTGACCCTCACGGGTGAACAGGCGCAGAAACGCCGATCCCACCGGGACTCCATCGCCGTCAGAGGCCAGCCACACCAGGCGACGGCTGGACGCACCCGGACTGGTATCGGCCAGCGGATCAATGTGAATCGACAAGGTATCTCCATCTCCGTGGCCCCAGGGTGGCCGGGCCGCCCGCAGCAGCCTAGGACCGCGGAACGATCCGTGGGGATGCCCGCCGCGGCGGGCGGGACCGGCCAGCATGCGGGTCACGCCTCGGCGTAGTCGGCGATGTGGCCGGTGACGCCGCTCAGGATGAGCGCGACGGGCCGGGGGTGGTCGAGTGTGGCGGTGGCACGGCTCGGGATCGCGTCCGGGTCGCGCGGTTCGAACCAGGAGTCCCCCAAGGACACAGGACGCCATGAGTGGCGAACTTTTCCGCGTACCGATTCTTCGTAAGTCCGGCCACGGCTATTCGACATCGCGCACCGAGCACGAATACTCGAAACGAGAGAAAGATCCACGGCCGCCCCCGCCTCACGATACGCAGGAAAATACGATCACGCCTCAAAACCGATCCGGGGAACAAGCCTGCCTGACCGTTGGGCGCTCGGTCCGTGAATCACTCTGCCAACGGCCTGTTCTCACGTTCCCTCTCGGCTGCCAGGCGTCGGGCCATTTCGCCGAGAGTGCTCGCGCACATCACGTTGGACAGGCCGCCCTCCTCGGACAGGCTGTGGCGGCGGACCGCGTAGTAGCCGCCTCCGGCCGCCTCGGAGATGAGCCAGTGCCTGCCGTAGCGGACGATCAGCACGGCGATCGTCCCCGGGCCTTTCTCCTCGTCCGGTGCACCGCTCATCACCGTGCTATCCGGAACCAGACGACGCGGCCCGCCGTGCCCTCGTGCCAACCCCAGGACAGGGCCACCTCACTGACCAGCCAGAGCCCACGGCCGCCCTCGGCGTCCTGGTCCGGCTCGGCCGGGATCTCGGGCGCGCAGGTGGCGGAGCCCTTGTCGGCCACCGCTATCTGGACGGTCTCGCCGCAGTTCGCCACCACGACCGTCACCAGCCCGCCGGCGCGTCCCGACTCCGAATGCCGCACCGCGTTCGACACCAGCTCGCTGACCAGAAGCTCGGCGTCGTACGTATCCCGCAGACCCGAGTTCTCCAGCACGTCCCTGACATATCGCCGGGCCGTGCCGACCGACTCGGCCACCCCGGGCAGTTCGACACTGCCCAGCAGACCGAGCGCGGGAACCGCTTCAGCGCCCATTGGATCACCGCTATTCCTGCGAGGTCACAGACGCCATGAATTCGCCTGTCACAATGTCTCCGTTAACCGGGCGAATTGTCCATTTAGTTCCTTGACATCGTCCAGATAAAGGCTTGGCACCATAGAGTGCACAGAGTTAGGCTGCCATTACAGAAAGAATCGACCGACAAATGAACGACGACCCCCTACATATGGTGTAGTAATTTGTCGTTTATTCGACGGCCGACGTCATCAGAACGTTGGAGTGATGACATGGGAAACGACTTCGACCCACATCTGACCCCGGCCCAACGCTTCGGCCGCGAACTCGGCCGAGCCCGCAGGGAGGCGGGCCTGTCACAGGAGCGGCTCGCCACCCATCTGGGCGTCTCGACGTCGCTCATCGGACACATCGAGAACGGCAAGCGCAACCCCAGCCTTGACCTGGCGGCCCACTGCGACAAGATCTTCAAGACGGACGACCACTTCACCCACCTCTGCCGGAACATCACCGCCCCCACCGGGCCGCGCTGGTTCCTCAGATGGTCCGAAGAGATCGAACCCCGCGCCCGCGTGCTGCGCTGCTGGGACCCGCTCCTGATCCCCGGCCTGCTCCAGACGGAGAACTACGCGAGAGCCGTCTTCCGTGGCGACTTGGCCACCTCGGAGCAGGAGATCGAGGACCAGGTCAGTGCCCGCATGCGGCGGCAAATCATCCTCAGAAGAGACAGTCCGCTCACCCTGTGGACGCTTCTCGACGAGTGGGTCCTCCGCCGCCCTATCGGAGGCTGCGAGGTCATGTACGAACAGCTCGACCATCTCGCTACTGTTGCGGGCCAGCAGAACGTGAAGGTGCAACTCGTTCCCCACGACACCTTCTGCACCGCAGGCCTGATGTCCGGATTCGTGCTCGCCCAAATGCCGGACGCGCCGACCGCCGTCTCCGTAGAGTCTGCCGGGGAAGGCGAAGTGTCAGCGGAACACAATCTGGTAACCACCGTATGGGACAGATATGACCGGCTCCGGGCAGAGGCACATCGTCCTGGCCAGTCGCTAGAGATGATCAAAGAAGCGAGGGACCAGTGGAAGCAACAGACCTGACCGGCCCTGACCTCTCCAGAGCCGCTTGGAAGAAGAGCTCCCTCAGCGGCGGAAGTGGCGGAAACTGCGTCGAAGTCGCCGGCAACCTCCCCGGAGCCATCGCCGTCCGCGACAGCAAGAACCCCACCGGCCCAGCCCTCACCTTCACCCCGACCGAATGGCGTACCTTCCTCAGTGCCGTTAAGTCCGGTCACTTCGACTGACCGGCAGGACTACTCCAGACTTTCGACTTCGTCTTTCTCCGAGGATCAGACGCACCCGATCGTTCCAGCGGTCGGGTGTCGGTCTTTGAGATTCCCCGTAGACCCTCCACTCGGATCCGTGGCATCAGCCGCAAATTAGCTGTGCGTAACGCGCGCTCCTGCGGCTTGCAGTAACGTCGAAATCAGTTTCTCTGAGCGGCAACGTCGCTTTCGGTCCCGATATATCGTGCGCGAAGTCGGAGGTGGTCACGATGCATCGGATCTTATGACAGCCCCAGCCCGGGGCGTCATGGAGCCGAAAGGTGACCGTATGAGCAAGACCGACAAGACCCGGCCCTGGTGGGTGCGGATGGCCGACGTGCCGATGGCGACCTGCCTGCCCGTACATGATCATCGGTTCGGGTCGTGCACGCTGCCGGACGAGATCACCGCCAACAACGCGTCCCTGAGTCACCGTACGGGCGGCTGTTACTGGAGCGCCACCGCCTACGCCTATCACCTGTTCAGTTATGGCGACGGGGGCCGGGAGTGGTACCACTTCCGACGCGAAGAGCGCCGCCGCAGCCGTCACCAGGCACGCCGCGAACTGCGCGCCTATCACGGCGAAGACTGAAAGAAGGCGGAAGGCCGAATATCAGCGGGCACTGCCCCTTTCCCCACCCGACTGGAAGGTGGGGGCATCGCTCTCGCCGAACCCGGAGCGCTCCGTTCGTCCCTGGACATGACCGAACAGCTTGACACAGACAAGTGGTGTGCCGATGCGGCGGGCCGTGTACATCAGGTAGTAGCCGATCATGAGCGCGAAGCCCACCGAGATGGCCATCGCCGTCGTGCCGACC
>NZ_JBEXUE010000290.1:0-12947 GCF_040614275.1 Streptosporangium sp. NPDC006013 | reverse complement strand
AGGAACCCGACTACCTACCAGCCGCCGTGCAGGTGCTCATCTGCGAATTCGCAGATGAGCACCTGCACGGCGGCTGGTAGGTAGTCGGGTTCCTCGACCCCGTACCTGGAGCGTGACGCGGGCCGGCGCAGGGGCAGAGGCTGAAACCAGCGGACCCATTACGTCCCGGACGCAATGGGTCCGGCTCTCCCGATCCCGGCCGTACCAGCAGGTAACTTGCGGGAATCCCCACTCTCGCGAGCTGGCGGTTCACCCCATGATCCACTTTTTGGCGGCTAGTAGCACGTTTGTTAACGGCACCCCAACGCCAACCCCGCACTACGGGTCTGGCCGGCCCCGAGAGTCCTGGCGATCCTTCGCTTCTACGCGGACGAGACCGTCGACTTCGACATCGATCTGCGAGACCTACAGGGCCAGGAAGGGCTGGACCTGTTGTGCGGCTTCCTGCGGGCAATCGGCCGCCGCCTGGGCAAGCCGGTCTGATGACACCAAAAGGCGACGACCATCACCCGGTACTCGGCTTCGACGTCGCAACCGACCGCGTGGTGCTGCTTGCCGAACCGTGACGATCACCACGCTGTGCCGGCCATCTGACCCCGGTCAGGCCGTCCAGCACCACCCCGACCAGACAGCGGCGCTCGTCCGCACCGCCGCCGAACCAGTCGGCGCCCGCGAAGACGCGGCCCGGTTACGCCATACGGCACCGTTTTTCCGGTGCGGCCGGTAATCCTGGAGCCCGCGGAGGGACTTCTGGGCGTGAACGATTCCCAAGAACAATTATTCACCGGGCTCTACGACCGGCACTACCGCAGCGTGCTGGGCTACGCCCTGCTGCGCGCCGAGCGCGAGGCCGCCGAGGACGTGGTCAGCGAGGCGTTCCTGGTCGCCTGGCGGAGGATCGGCGAGATCCCCGAGCCGGCGCTGCCCTGGCTCCTCGGGGTCGCGCGCAACCTGCTGGCCAAACAGCGCGACTCGCGCTACCGGCGGCAGGCCCTCGTGGAGCAGATCATCGCGCTCAGCACCGAGCGCGACCGGGTGAGCTGGGACGTCGCCGAGCACATCGTGGACCGCGAGAGCGCCCTGGAGGCGCTGAGCGCGCTGCCGGAGAAGGACGTCGAGGCGATGGTGCTGGCCACCTGGCACGGGCTGCCGCCCGATCAGGCCGCCATGGTCATGGGGTGCTCCACGCGCACCTACAACGTGCGGCTGCACCGCGCGCGCAAGCGGCTGGGCGTGGCACTGCGCCTGGACGCCAAGACCACCGGCACCGCCCCGCGCACCGCGCGGCGCGCGTTCGTGGAGGAGGCGTGATGCCGCACGTCCACGGCCCCTACGACAGGAAAAGGGAAGAGCAGAACATGTCCGACCGTATCATCGCCGAGCTCAGGCCGGCCGCGCTGGACGAGCTGACCGAGGACGCCTACGGTCGGCGGCGCGCCGCCGACCTGCGGCGGGCCTTCGAGACCCCGCGGGAACAGGTACGCGTGCGCGCCCCCCGCCGCACGCTGCTACTGGTCGCCGGCGCGGCCGCCGCCGGCCTCGCCGCCGCCGTGATCATCGTGCCGGGCCTGGGCGACGGGAAGGCCGTCGCGCCGGTCCCCGGGGCGACCTCCCGCACGCCGGCCGAGCCGGCGACCATCGACGCGCGCGGCTTCCTGCTGGCGGCGGCCGAGACCGCGGCCAAGGCGCCGGCCTCCTCGGGCCGCTGGTGGTACACCCGCGACCGTACGTTCCAGCGGCTGCATGTGGACCCGGTGGCGTACCAGAAGGAGATCGAGAAGCAGGTCAAGAAGCACGGCGACAAGAACGCCGACAAAGCGGAGATCCTGGAGAAGACCGGGCTCCCCTACGCCGCCTTCGCCGAAGGTACCGACGAGCTGTGGCGGGCCCGCGCCCAAGGCGACACCGACCGCTCCAGGCGCACGGATGACGCGAAGGTCACCTTCGGCTCGTCCGAGGACGAGGCGCGGTGGAAGGCTGCGGGCTCCCCCAAACTGGTCCATAGCACCGGGCCGCAGAGCCACGACGGGCCGGCGCGGGTGCTGTCGATCGCCAACCCCGGCCTGAACATGCGCAACGTGGATGAGCTGCCGACCTCGGCAAAGGCGCTGGAGCGCGAGTTGCGCGGGCTGTTCGAGGCCCGGCCGAAGGGCGGCGGCCTGCAGGACTTCGCGGGCTACCTGTGGCAGACGGGCGTGGACCTGCTGTCGGCGCCGATCACGCCGGGCACCAAGGCGGCGCTGTTCCGGGTCATGGCCGGGGAACCGGGCATCACCGCCGAGGGCACGACCACCGACTCGATGGGACGCTCGGGGGCCGTCCTGACAGTCCTCGGCCCGGACGACCGGGACCGTCCGGACAAGATCAGGTACCGGCTGGTCATCGACCCCGAGAACGCGAACCTGCTCCAGTACGAGGTCACCGAGGTCGAGGACGACGCGCCCCTCCTCCGGGTGACCTTGCAGGACGCCGGCTGGGTCAACGGCCCGGGCGAGCGCCCGTAACGAGGGGGACCAACAGGGGAGGTCCAGCCGGGCGCCGCGCCCGGCTGGACCGCGTCTCACACCCGTACCAGGTCGACCTCCAGCAGGTCGGCCTCGGCCTGCAGGTCGGCCACGCGGTGGCCGGTTCCCAGGGCCCAGTGGTGGGAGATGCCGGTGGTGCTCCAGGCGTCGGTCCACTCCCCCGGGTCCATGCCGAAGTCGACCCGGCTGGTGGTGTTGCCGATCCGCAGCAGCGGCCCGGCCACGACCTCGCCCTCGGAGGCGACGAAGCCGAAGCGGCCGTCGCGCTTCTGGATCACGCCGAACGCGGTGACCGGGCAGCTTCTGGCAAGAGCGGCATCCGGCGCGGCAGCCTGCGACGATAGCGGCGGCCAGGGCGAGGTTCACCGGGCGGCCCGCGGCGTACGGCAGCTCAGCCAGCACGCTGAGGCCGGGAGCGGGGTGGTCGATGTGGCGGGCGGCCTCGGTGTACAGCTCGCCCGTGATGTCCATCCGTTCCCGGATGGCGCGTTTACGATTGTCGGTCGCCATGTGATCGGTCCTCGTGGGCTGGGGTTCCCACGCCACTCCGCCCGGGTCGCGATCAGCACAGGGCGAAGTCGTCGATCTCACATCTCGGCGGAGCTCTGCTCCTTGTCCTCATCACCGCCCGGCGCGTGGGGCCTCGGCGGTTCGCTACTTGAAGTAGGTCCATGACGCGGCTGCAACCGCGATCAGGATGCACATGCGGATGGTCCGGGGAGTGCTGTCAATTCTCTGAACTAGCGCTGACGAGGGCGGATCACGTCTCGTCGGAGCCGATTGCCGCGTTCAGCGCGCGCAGGGCGTCATCGTATTGGTGACGGTCAAACTGGAACGGACCGAATGCCACATAGTCCCGGGTCTTGCGGTGGGGTTGCTCGAAGGAGTCCCAGATCACGAGGCCGGCTGTCGCGGTGATGCGGGCCATGAGCGGCCAGCATCCCCACTCGCCGCATTCACAACCGAGAACGGGTGTCTTCGGCCCCATCGCGTTGGTGGACCGTCCGAGGAAGTGGTCCAGCATCGGGCCGAACCGGAAGAACTGCGGGATCAGACCGCCGTAGGCGTCGCCTGCAGGCTGCATCCCGGCCGTGATCTCAAACCTGTCGATCAGCTCGGTGAGTGGTGCTCCGTCGATGCGAGGGACGATCATGAGCACGCCGCCGTCGCCACGTTGCCGGCAGTCGAACCGGATCTCATTGCTGATCATCCACTGATTGTCTCAGCGAACCCGTTCCCTTCTCCTCCCGGACGGGTTGAGCTGGGGCTATGCGTGGCATGCCGAGGTTGATCGCCGTACCGCCGAGAGTTCGCCGGTCCATTTGAGCAAGCTTGTCTTCGGCGCCAGCCAGGCTGACCTGGAGTCCTTCCACCTCGCCGAGCCAGCCTTCACGCTCGGCCTCGGCGATGCGGGCGACGAGGTTGTCGCGGATCTACCAACGGGTGTCGACCAGGTCCAGCGGTCCGGTCTCTGCGGGGCGTTGGCTTTTGAAGGGCGCGTATTCTCGCGAAGTGAAGATCATTCGCAGTGCGGTCGGCGTTCTTACGCTTGGTGCGGGATTTGGCGCGGCCCTCTCCCTCGTCAAGGACGTGTCCTCTCCGGGCGGGATGATCGGACGCCGGTCGGTGGATGCGGGCTGGGTGTGGGTCGAGAAGGCCGCAGAAATGGTGAGCCTGCTGCTGGACGTCGGCTGGGCCTGGGCGGCGCTGGCGGTGGCCGTGGGGTGGCTGGTCGGTGGGCTCATCCGCGGGGCGGGCGCCGGTGTTCTGGCATTGATCGCGGCCACGGCGGCGTACTACTGCGGGGAGTCCGCCTTTACGGGCGTTCCGCTGGCCTGGCAGTGGAGGCTGATGCTCTCCTGGTGGCTCGCGAGCGTGCTCTTTGGGCCGATTCTGGGCGCCGTTGGCGCGAGCATCGGACGGCCTGGGGTGATTGGCCTGCTTGCCAGGTTGACGGTACCGGTCGGCGCGATCGTCGAAATGACTTTCCTGCCGCCCCAGATCTTTCTGATCGGGCGTCCGACGGCGTCCTGGGCGCTGGTGATCGTATGGACGGCCGCCGCAGCGAGTATTGGTGCCATCCTCATCCGGTTCCTTGCCGCGGTGCGGCGTCGGGACTTGGGGATCAACACTCAAAAAAGTCAGGCTCAGCGGATGCGCTGATCTTCAAGCGGTGCCCGTAGTCGTGGCCGAAAACCCAACGAACCTTCACCGATCCGCGCCTTTGTGCCGCGATCGTCGACCGCCTCACCTTCGCCGGCAACATCATCGAGACCGGCGGCGACTCCTACCGCCTTGCCCAGGCCAAAGCCCGCGCCGAACACCAAGCCAGTTGACCGCCCCCTGTCACGGTCAACTCAGCGCCACCATACTGTTGTCAGTTGCTCGCGCGGACGGAGGCGCCATGCTGAGGAAGCTGAGGAAGACGACCCTTCATCAACCCCTGGAGCGCCTCCTGACGGTTCGTGCCCGGCAGGCGCTGGACCTGGCCGAGCAGGAAGCAAGGGCTCAGGGACATGACCGTGTTACCGCCGATGGCACCGAGCATCTCCTGATGCCTCACACCTGCCTGGTGCGCGCCGGGGAGATGTGGAGGCCGGGGTGGCCGAGCACGCCGCCCGGATGGACCTGCCCACCGAGGAAGACCGGCGCCGCGAACGCGCCCGCATCCTCGACATCGCCCAGACCTTGTTGGCCGACGGGCTGACGATCCGCCAGGCTGATGTTCCCCGAGTTCCGTGGAGCTGGCTTGGTTGACTGTCATGCCAGCTGGTTGTTTGCGTAGAGGATCTCGTATTCGATCGGGGTGCGCATCCCCAGAGCACTATGTCGTCGTTGTCGATTGTGGAAGATCTCCAGGTACCCGAAGATCGCGTTGGCGAGTTCGAAGCGGCTCTTCCACCGTCGGCGGTTGAGCAGCTCGGTCTGCATCCGGCCCCTGAACGACTCGATGACGGCGTTGTCGAAGCAGTCGCCGACCGACCCCATCGAGGGGACCAGCCCAGAGGCCTTGGCCCGGGCGTGCATCGGCGAGCCGCCCGCGATCGACCGCCTGGTCGTCTGTCACGGGGACGCGTGCGTCCCCAACACCCTGCTGCACGACGACGGCACGTTCGCCGCGCACGCCGACCTCGGTTCGCTCGGCGCGGCCGACCGATGGGCCGACCTCGCGGTCACGGCCTGGAGCACGGAGTGGAACTACGGCCCGGGCCACGACGGCATCATGTACGACGCATACGGGATCACCCCGGACCTGGAACGCATCGCCTATTACCGCCTGCTCTGGGACATGGCTTAACCGGTTGCGCCGGCCGTGACCGACTCGGCGACGAAGCTCTCGGTCTTGTCGAACACCGTCTGCAGGTTGTGGTCAAAGGGGTCCCCGAACTGGTGAGCTCGCCTATCCAACTATCGTCAGTTCGGGACCCCGGCCAGACCCTACGAAATTCGAGTGCGCCAGGAGTGCAGCCGGTGTTGCATGAATCAGATGATCGACGAACCGCTGGAACGACTCCGCACCGCCGCACGACGCACCCGTGAACTGGCCCTAAACCGGGCGGCTACCGGCCTGAGCCACGAGGACGCCAACGACGACGTCGGCACGATCGACACGGACGATGCCCTCGGGTTCGACCCGTTCCCTCTGCTCGAAGCCTTCCACCACAACGGCATCCGGGTCGTAGTGATCGGGCAAGTCGCCGGCATCATGCATGGATCCACCGAACTGACCGGCGATCTAGACCTGCTCTGGGACGGCGCCCCGGCCCATGCCCCAGCCCTGGCGACCGCCTTCACCTCCGTCAACGCCCAACTCACCGACGAAACAGGTAAACCCGTAGCAACTCACCCGGATTCCTTTCTCCGTCCCAAAGTGCAGTTCACCTCGCCCGGAGCCAGCGGCGACTGCTGCACCCCAGCGCTCCCCTGGGGAATCCTTCAAGTCCGAGAGTTCCTCGACCGCGCGATCACCGCAGTCGACCCCGGCGGCCTGGAAGTTCACTACCTCTCCCGAAAAGACCTGATCCAGATGCGCCGCGCCATAGGCCGCCCCAAGGACCTGCGTCGAGCAGACGAACTGGACTCGTCCGCCTCGGACCGCTGAGGTTGACGGCCCACCTCCGGGTCCTGCCGAGGTACGGGGAAAGGCGGCCATAGGTCGATCTTGGAGCCGCTGAGCCGGGGAAACTGCACGTCCTCGTGGAGCCCTCGGGCAAGGTCAGCGGCATCGCGGTGACCTGTCGGTCGTCGCGGTGATCACCGCGCTGTATCCGGCCGGGACGGTCCTGCTGGCCTGGGGGGTGCTGCACGAGCGGATCGGTCGCAGCCAGGTCGCCGGGCTGGCGACCGCCGCTGTCGCCGTCGGCCTCCTGGCCCTCACCTGACCGGCCCCACCAGCCGGCCCCTCATCGTCTTGACTTCACCGTACTGATAGAGGAGGACTTCATGTTCATTCAGCCCTGGGACACCGCTCTGGACGAGGCCGAGTGGAAGGCGTGGGTCGCCGACGGCCACGACTTCGGCCAACTCGCCGTCAACGGCCCGCCCGGACAGCCGCCCGCCGTGGTGCCCACCCACTTCGCCTGCGACGGCGACGACTTGCTCATCCATCTGGCCCGGCCCAACCCGGTGTGGGCGGCGATCGAGCACGACTCGAACGTCACCTTCACCGTCATCGGCGACTACGCCTACATTCCCGGCCCCTGGCGCGCCGCCCCGGGCATCCCGGCCGTTGAGGGCGTCCCCACCAGCTACTACGCCGCCGTCCAGTTCACCTGCCGCGCCCACGTCGTCGACGACCCCGCCGGCAAGGCCGATCTGTTGACCCGCCAGCTCGCCCACTTCCAGCCCAACGGTGATCACGCCCCAGTTGCCCCTGGCCAGCCGCCCTACGGGCGGATGCTGTCCGGCATCTGCGGGCTGCGCCTGGAGGTCACAGCCGTCCAGGCCAAGTTCAAATACGACGACCACAAGTCTGTCCAGCATCGCGCCACGGTCGCCGACCTCCTCACCGAACGGGGCCAGGGCCTCGACCTGCCCACCGCAGCCCAGCAGCGCCGCCGCACCGACCGCATCGGCACCTGGAAGCCCTGAACCCCGAGCCCTTAACGCCTGCGAAGGCGCATCGACATGACCGCCATCCACCTCACCCCGGCCGTAGCCGAGACCTTCCCCGACACGCTCATCGCCGTGGTCACCGCCACTGGCCGGTGCGGAACCCAGCCCTGGCCCGCCGCCATGACCGACCTGGAACAGCGACTGGCCGCCGGGACCTGGCAGCCCGCCGACGAGAACAACCCCCTCATCGCCACCTGGCACACCGCCTACCGCTCCTTCGGCACCAACCCCCGCCGCATCCGGCCCAGCGTCGACGCACTTGGCCGCCGCCTGGCCAAGAAAGGCACCCTGCCGCGCATCAACCCCGCCGTCGACACCTACAACACCGTCT
This sequence comes from Streptosporangium sp. NPDC006013, assembly GCF_040614275.1. Classification (NCBI taxonomy): domain Bacteria; kingdom Bacillati; phylum Actinomycetota; class Actinomycetes; order Streptosporangiales; family Streptosporangiaceae; genus Streptosporangium; species Streptosporangium sp. NPDC006013. Next base: position 4,976 of record NZ_JBEXUE010000290.1, on the reverse strand, counting down.
CGGTCACCCACGGCCTGCCCGCCGGCACCTTCGACCTCGACCACATCACCGGCGACATCCACATCCGCTACGCCGACGGCACCGAGAACTTCACCCCCCTCGGCGAACCCGACACCACCGAGTGCCCGTGTCACAGCCTGACGGGGTCGCCGTGATCATGCGGTTTCGGTTGAGCAGCCGCGACAGGAACAGCACGCGGCCCGCCGGTCAGCGGCCGTACGCCTCCAGCAGCCGCAGCCACACCTCGGTGACCGTGGGGAACGCCGGAACCGCGTGCCACAGCCGGTCCAGCGGAACCTCGCCTACGACCGCGATCGTCGCGGCGTGCAGCAGTTCTGCGACGTCCGGGCCGACGAGCGTGAAGCCGACGATCACTGTCCGGTCCTCGTCGACGACCATGCGGGCGTGCCCTCGGTAGCCGTCGGCGTGCAGGGCGGATCCGGCGACGGCGCCCAGGTCGTAGTCGACGACGCGGATCCGTACCCCGGCGGCCTCGGCCGCGGCCGCGGTCAGCCCCACCGAGGCGATCTCCGGTTCGGTGAAGACCACCTGGGGCACCGCGCGCTCGTCGGCCGTGGCGACGTGCCGGCCCCAGCGGCCGTCCTCGACCGCTTCGCCCTTCGCCCGCGCCACGATGACGTCGCCGACCGCGCGGGCCTGGTATTTGCCCTGGTGGGTCAGCAGCACTCGCCGGTTGACGTCACCGGCGGCGTACAGCCATCCGTCACCGATCGGCGCCCCGTCCTCCCCGACCACGCGCAGCGTGTCGTCCACCGTGAGCCAGGCACCCGGCGTCAGGCCGACGGTGCCGAGACCGATGTCCTGGGTGTTCGGTGTCCGGCCGATCGCCACCAGAACCTCGTCGGCCTCGACCTGCTCGCCGTCGGTCATCGTGATGTGCACCGTTCCGGCCTCGTCGCGGTGCACCGATGCGGCCTCCGCGCCGAGGCGTACCGACACACCGGCCTCCCGCAACGACTCGGTGATCCGCTCGCCGGCGAACGGCTCGGCCAGCGGCAGCACACCGTCACGGGCCAGCATTGTCACCGAGGACCCCAGGGCGGCGAAGGCGGTCGCCATCTCCGACGCCACCACGCCACCACCGATGATCGCGAGCCGGCCGGGGACCGCGCTCGCGGCGGCCGCCTCCCGGCTGGTCCACGGCGCGGCCTCGCGCAAACCGGGAACGTCCGGCAGCAGCGCGCCGCTTCCGGTCGCGATGACCACCGCATGCCGGGCCGTCAACGTGACCGGGACGCCGTCGTCGCCGGTCACCTCGACCGCGTTCGCGGACACGATCCGGCCCTGACCACGGTGCAGAGCGATGCCGGCCGAATCGAGCCAGCCGACCTGACCGTCATCCTTCCAATGCGAGGCGAAGGAATCCCGGCGGCCCAGCACCGCGGCCGCGTCGAGACCGCCGGTCACCGCCTCGCGCGCTCCCGGCAACTGACGCGCCGCCCGCAACGCCGCCGCGCTGCGCAGCAATGCCTTGGTCGGCATGCAGGCCCAGTAGGAGCATTCCCCACCGACAAGCTCGCGCTCGACGATGGCTGTGCTGAGCCCGCCCTGCACCACCCGGTCGGCGACGTTCTCCCCGACCGGGCCGGCCCCGATGACGACGACGTCGTAAGTGTTGCTGTCCATGTCAGTTTCCCTTCGCGGCGCGGCCGAGCCGGAAGGCCGAGATGAGGAAGAAGATGCCGCCGGGGATGGCGTAGCCGGCCGCGTTGGTCAGTGTCGGGCTGTCCGCGGAGGCACCAACGATGAACGACGCACCGGCGAGCATGGAGATGCCGCCACTGATGATCATCGGCCACTGGCCGCCCATCTTACGGCGGGTGACACCCACGATCAGCTGGACCAGCCCGGCCACGACCGCCCAAGCGCCCCACACGCGCAGCACCGCCGGGATACCGGACGCGCAGGCGATGGCCACGCCGATGGCGGTGATCCCACTGACCGCGATGTTCACGTACAGCAGGGCAGGTGATCCGGTGGTGCGCGACGCGCGGGCGTCGATGATGGCGGCGGCCACGTCGAACAGCGGGTAGAGCACGAGCAGAGTGACCGCGACCGGACCCAGTTTTGAGGCGGTCGTGAACATCACGAGGGCCCAGACGATGGCGAACGCGAACCGGACGAAGTACAGCCGCCGCAATGCGGACGCGGTCCCGGAAATACCGGGCGAAGCAGCGATAGTGCTCATGATGATCCTTTCAGTGGATGAGTGACGAGGAGAGCGGTTCAGCGCGTCCCGCGGTCGGCCTTCTCGATCAGGTGGGCGACCAGCGATGGCCTGGTCCTGCCTGCTGACCAGGTACCAGGACGGGTGGTCTGCCAGGCCGCCGCCTCGCTCGTGCCGGTGGAGGCGCTGCCGGCGGATGGCGCTGCGCGACGCCCCTGGTCGCGGCAGCCACTGGTGCGTGCGTGAATACGATGAGCCGCTGCTGGACCTTCCCCCGCTAGACCGAACGTTCTGTCTCGGCTCAGCATGGCAACCTGCGGCGCCGACTGTCAAGACCGAACGTTCTATCCGCTAGGATGGCGGTATGCCCAGCCAATCCGAAGGCCGGCCGTCCGAAGCGCGGTCCCGGCTGCTCAACACGGCCACCCGGCTCTTCTACGCGGAGGGCATCCACGCCGTCGGCATCGATCGCATCGTCGCCGAAGCGCAGGTGACGCGGGCCACCCTCTACCGGCACTTCCCCGGCAAGGAAGACCTTGTCCTCGCCTATCTGAACGAGGTCGACCGAGCTATGCGGGGTCAGGCGGACGAGGCCGTCGCCGCCGGACTACCGGCCGCCGACACCATCCGGGCCCTCACCAAGTCCATCGCCCAGGGCATCCAGTCCCCCGGTTTCCGGGGATGTGCCTTCCTCAACGCTGCCGCCGAGTATCCCGACCCCGAGTCCCCGGTGCGCAAGGCCGTGCTCGCCCACCGCCAATGGTTCCTGGAAACCGTCACGGAACTGCTGGCCAAGATCCAGGAGACCGGCGCCGAGCCCGCCGCCCGCCACTTCGTGATGATGCGCGACGGCGCCATGGCCGCCGGCTGCCTGTTCGACCCGGTGCTGATCTGCGAGACCTTCCTGCGCGGAGTCGAGAGGCTCCTGCAGGTTTATGCCGCCACCGACTACAGCGGACCGGCAGGCGCCTGAAACCGCAGGCCTGCGCTCAGGAATGAAGTGGTCGAGCCCCTGCCGGCGGTTGCCGGCCGGATCCCACGGTGCGGCGGCGGTATTTTCCTCACAGCCGTTCTGGCTGACCTGGCATGACGCTCGGCTGCGGAAGCACGCTCCGGACTACTTCGCGCGTCTGAAACGGTCCTTGCATTCGGCCGGCCAGCCGTAGTACGGATCGGTGATGTAGTCGCAGAACTGCCGTAAGCCGGTCTGGTCCAGGAAAATCCTGTCTCATCCCAAGACACGGCGCCCTGTCCTTACCCACCGGTGAGGGATACCCATCGAGATCTGGGCGGCTGATGCGCCGCGCGGTACGCCGGAAGCATGGCCGAGCAGTGACCGTACCCCAGCGACCTGTCCGACGCCCGCTGGGCGCTCATCGAACCCGTGCTGAGCGCCTGGCGCGCCGACCGCCGCGGCAGAGGCCTGGACATCGGGCGCCCCTGCGAGCATGACCTGCGCGCCATCATGAACGCCATCGTCTACGTCGACCGCACCGGCATCCCCTGGCGTTATCTGCCGCACGAGTACCCGCCCTGGCAGAGCGTCTACGGCTACTTCGCCCACTGGCAGAACGACAGCGTCTTCACCCAGCTCAGCGGCCTGCTGCGCCGCTTGGTACGCACCGCCGAAGGCCGTGATCCCGAACCGACGGCCTGCGTCATCGACGCTCAAAGCGTCAAGACCTCGGCCAACGTGCCCGCCGTCGGCCAGGGCTACGACGCGGGCAAGCAGATCGCCGGCCGCAAGCGCAGCATCGTCACCGACACCCTCGGCCTGCTGATCGCGGTCATGGTCACCGCCGCCAGTGTCTCCGACGGGGCCGCCGGCCTGCCCCTGCTGCCCCAGGTCGCCGCAGACCACCCGGCCATCACCAAGGCATGGGCCGACAGCGCCTACCGCACCAAGGTCATCGAAGGTGGCGCCGCGCTGGGCATCGACGTCGAAGTCGTTCGCCGCAACCCCGCCACCAGGGGATTCACCGTCCTACCCCGGCGCTGGGTCGTCGAGCGCACCCTGGGCCAGCTGATGTTCCACCGCCGCCTGGCGCGTGACTACGAAGCCCTGCCAGCCCGCTCCGAAGCCATGATTCACATCGCCATGATCGACCTCATGACCCGCCGCCTCACCTGCGAATCCACCCCAACCTGGAGAGACACCTGAAACCACAATCAGACAGAACTCACGGGATCAAACACCCACTAGGATGTCGAGCTTGTCCGAGCCGAGCTGCTCGATCGCCTTGGTGTAGCGATCGGTAACGTGCCCTTGCTCACCCAGCTGGAAGGTCCGCCGGGCGGTGTCAGCGTTGCGCGCGGTGTAATACACCGCCACCAGCGCGATCAGCCCGGTGGCGATCGCCGGCGCCCGTCCGCGCACTGCGTCCAGCGCCGCCGCCAAGTCCTTGCCGACAAGCCCACGCACTCCGTCGAAGTACTCCAGCACCCAGGCCAGTCCGCGACCAAGACAACGCCCAGCAGGATCAGAGCAAACCGGGGAAACCCCCGCCAGAACCTCATATCCTCCAGGCTCGCCACTTTCCCAGCCCACACGGCGGCATCGTCCGCGGTGTTGGCAAACTGTGACCGACCACGCTAGCCAGCGCCGACATCACCTGCCACTGAGCCATTCCCGTGAGCCGGCGATTCACCCCATGATCCACTTTTTGGCGGCTAGTAGCACGTTTGTTAACGGCACCCCAATTCCCGCCGTACCGTCTTCGCGGCATCTCAGGGGCTCCCGCATAGCGGGCGGCCCGGCCGTGCAGGAGCTGCGGCCCGCCCGGCAGCG
>NZ_JBEXUE010000289.1:0-12978 GCF_040614275.1 Streptosporangium sp. NPDC006013 | reverse complement strand
GCCAACAAGCCGAGCCTGCTGCTCGCGGACGAGCCCACCGGCAATCTCGACAGCCGCAACACCCGCGACGTCCTGCGCCTGCTCGGCGAGGTCCACCGCGAGGGCCAGACCGTCATCATGGTCACCCACGACGCCCGGGTGGCGAGCCTGGCCGACCGGGTGATCTCCCTACTGGACGGTCAGATCGTCGACGACGGCGGCGCCGGCCTGGTCCGCCGCCGTCCCAGGGGCAGCGCGGGCGACGTCGTCGAGCTGAGAGGCTGACCGATGCCCCTGCCGCCGGGGACCTTTCGACCCGTGCTCCCGAACGCCGCCGGGCGGGCCGCGCGGACCCGGATCCGGGGGGCGTCGCGGTGAGCACCGCCCGAGCCTCCTTCAGATGGATCCGGGCCGACCTCAGGGCACGCAGGGCGCAGGCGCTGCTTACGGTGCTGGCCGTGGCGGGGATCGTCACGGCGCTGATCACCTCCGCGACCCTGCTGGAGGACGGCACCAACCCGTGGCGCGGCCTGTTCGCCGAGTCCAGGGGCGCGCACGTGTGGATACACACCAGGGACGCCCCCGAGGTGGCCGCGCTGTCGAGGCTCCCCGGCGTGGTCCAGGTGGCCGGTCCCTACCGGTCGGCCCCGGTCACGCTCACCCTGGACGGGAAGAAGTCGCCGGTGGCGTTGCGCGAGATGTCCGCGACGCCTCCGGAGGTCGCCGTCCCGCTGATCCGCGAAGGGCGCCCGCTCCGCCCCGGCGACACCGACGGCGTGGTCGTCGAGCGCTCCTTCGCCAGGGCGCTCGACCTGAGGGTGGGCGGCCCCTTCCCGGTGACCGGGCTCAACGGCGCCACCCATCCGCTCATCGTGGTCGGCCTGGCGGACAGTGCCGACCAGGGCTTCTATCCCGAGTGGACGCCCGGCCTGGCCTGGACGCTCGCGCCGGTCCTGGCCAGGGTCGAGCCCGCGCTGGGCCGCAGCGAGTCGGTCACCGGGCTGCGCCTGGCCGACGGCGAGGCCACGCTGCCCGCCGTCCACGGTGCCGTCACCCTCCTGGAGGGGCAGATCCAGCGGATGTCCACCTGGCGCGAGGTCCGCGCCTCGATGGAGCTGGACAACCGGCTGCTCGGCCTGCTGCTCGCGCTGTTCGGCATCACCGGGCTGGTCGCCGCCGCGCTCGCCATCGCCAACGCGGTGGGCGGCCGGGTGCTGACCCAGACCCGGGACATCGCCACCCTCAAGTCCCTCGGCTACACCCGGGGCCAGGTCTTCGGCGTGCTGATGGCCGAGCACGGCGTGCTCGGGTCGCTCGGCATCGTCATCGGGCTCCTCTGCGGTCAGGTCGCCGCGTCGTTCGTCCTGGACGGGGCGCCGATCCTGCCGCTCTCGCCGGGCCCGCTGCTCGCCATCGCCGGCGGCACCGCCGCGGTGGTCTGCGTGGCGGTGGCCCTGCCGGCCTGGCGCGGCGGGCGCACCCCTCCCGTCCCCGCGGCCCCCGCGGCGCCGCTCCGGGGGCACCTGTCGCACCTGGCGCGGCTGGCGCTGCTGCTGCGGCTGCCGCCCGCCCTGGTCCTGGGCACCCGTGACGCCTTCACCCGGCGGGTCCCGGCGTTCCTGAGCATCTTCGGCGTCGCGATCCCGATGATGATGATCACCATCGGGCTCGGCTGCTGGGCCACCCTGGACGACTTCCTCCGCCATCCCGAGCAGGTGGGCCAGGCGGCGGCGCTCACGGTGCGCCCGGACGAGCTCCCCGCGGACGAGGCCCTCAGGGTCGCCAGGGCCGACCCCGGGGTGCTGGCCGCCTATCCCGGCGCCGAGGTGCTCGCCTTGGAGCCCGAGCAGACCAGGAGCGTGCTGGCCCGCGCCGCGGGCACCTCGACCGAGCCGTACCCGTTCTCGGTGGTCGAGGGCCGGATGTACGCCGCCAGGGGAGAGGCGGTCGCCGGGCAGGGGCTGCTCGACCTGCTGGGGGTGCGGATCGGAGACCGGGTCCGGCTGACCGTGGGCGGCACCCCGCTGATCGTGCACCTGGTGGGCCGGGTGGTGGAGCCGGACCAGGACGGGGAGGTGCTCTCCTTCGGCATCGACAGCCTCGCGGCCAAGGACGCGGTGCCGCCGCAGTTCTACAGCCTGGTGCTCAGGCCGGGCGCGGACCCGGTCGAGGTCCGGGCGCGGCTGCTGGCCGCCTCGGGAGAGGCCCTTGAGGTGCACCGGGTGGTCAACCCGGCGGAGCGGCTCGCGATCATCCGGGTGGTGATCGTGGCGCTGATCGGCGTGCTCGCCCTGCTGGGCCTGGCCAACCTCCTGACGGCCGGTGCCCTGGGCCTGCGCGACCACGCCTTCGACCTCGCGGTGCTCAAGGCCATGGGCCTCACGCCCAGACAGGTGGCCGCCACCCTGGTCACCGGGACCGGCCTGCTGATCGTGCTGGGCGTGGTCGCGGGCACCGCGGCCGGGGCCTCACTGGTCAGCGGGCTGATCGACCTGCAGGGCCACACCAGCGGCGTCGGCGCCGGCATCGGCCGTACGCCCTCGGCCCTGACGCTCGCCGTCGCGGTGCTCGTCGCGGTCGGCTCCGCCCTGCTGGTGACGCTGATCCCGGCGGCCCGCGCGGCCCGCGCCCAGGTCCCGGTAACGGCCAGATAGCCCCGGGACACGCGTCCCGGGGCTACCCTCGAAAGCCGTTCTCAGGGCCTGAGCGAGAACCAGTAGAAACCGTGACCCGGCAGGGTCAGCAGGTACGGCAGGGCGCCCACTGCGGGGAAGTGCACCCCGCCCCTGGCCTCGACGGGCGTCATCCCCGCGAAGCGGCGCAGGTCGAGCTCGACCGGCTGCGGATACTTCGACAGGTTGTTGACGCAGAGCATCAGGTCGTCCCCGTCCTCACGGACGAAGCTGAGCACCGCCGGGTTGCTGGACCACAGCTCGTTGTAGACGCCGGTGCCGAAGACCGGGTGTTCACGGCGGATCGCCAGCATGTTCCTGGTGAAGTGGAGCAGCGAGGCGGGGTTCCGCTGCTGCGCCTCCACGTTGACCGCCTGGTAGCCGTAGATCGGGTCCATCACGGCGGGCAGGTAGAGGCGTCCGGGATCGGCCGTGGAGAAGCCCGCGTTGCGGTCCGGGCTCCACTGCATCGGGGTGCGGACCGCGTCGCGGTCCTCCAGCCAGATGTTGTCGCCCATGCCGATCTCGTCGCCGTAGTACATGACCGGGGAGCCGGGCAGCGAGAGCAGCAGCGCGGTGAACAGCTCGATCTGGTCGCGGTCGTTCTCCAGCAGCGGGGCGAGGCGGCGCCGGATGCCGAGGTAGGCCCGCATGCGCGGGTCCTTGGCGTACTCGGAGTGCATGTAGTCGCGCTCCTCCTCGGTGACCGTCTCAAGCGTCAGCTCGTCGTGGTTACGGAGGAAGATGCCCCACTGGGCGCTCTCGGGGAGCTTCGGGGTCCGCGACATGATCTCGGAGATCGGCTCGCGGCTGCCCCGCCGCACGCCCATGAAGATGCGCGGCATGAGCGGGAAGTGGAAGGCCATGTGGCACTCGTCGCCGCCGACCGCGGGGTCACCAAAGTACTCGACCACGTCCTCGGGCCAGCCGTTGGCCTCGGCCAGCAGCACCCGGTCGGGGTAGAGGCGGTCGACCTCGGCGCGGACCTTCTTCAGGTAGGCGTGGGTCTCCGGCAGGCCGGAGCAGTCGGTGCCCTCGCGCTCGAAGAGGTAGGGCACCGCGTCGAGGCGGAAGCCGTCGATGCCCAGGTCCAGCCAGAAGCGCAGGACCTCCAGCATGGCCTCCTGGACCGCCGGGTTCTCGTAGTTCAGGTCCGGCTGGTGGTGGAAGAAGCGGTGCCAGTAGTACTGCTTGCGGACCGGGTCGTAGGTCCAGTTGGACTCCTCGGCGCCGATGAAGATGATCGGTGCGTCGGGGTAGCCGGTCGGGCTGTCCGACCAGACGTAGAAGTCGCCGTACGGGCCCTCGGGGTCGTGCCGGGACGCCTGGAACCAGGGGTGCTTGTCGCTGGTGTGGTTCATCACCAGGTCGGTGATGATGCGCAGGCCCCGCCGGTGCGCCGACTCGATCAGCTCCACGAAGTCTCCGAGATCGCCGAAGTCCGGAAGGATCTTCATGTAGTCGGAGATGTCGTAACCGCCGTCACGCAGGGGGGACTCGTACAGCGGGAGCAGCCACAGACAGTCGACGCCGAGCCACTGGACGTAGTCCAGCTTCTCGATGAGGCCGCGCAGATCACCCGTGCCGTCGCCGTTGGAGTCCTTGAACCCGCGGACCAGCACCTCGTAGAAGACCGCGCGCTTGTACCACTGGGGGTCGGCCGAGACGAAGTCCTCGGCGACGGACTCCGGGGAGGGGGAGGGGAGGGGGGATGGATTCATCGTGTTCTCGCTCACGGTGATAAAGGGCAGGACGAAGTCACCGGATGCTCCGGCTGATGATGTTTGGTGACCGCGCCGGCGGGAGCCGTCATCCCCACGAGCTCCATGGCCGCGGACGGGCCGAATTTGTGATTCGGGGCCATCCGTTGTGGCGCTTTCTGGGCCGAACACTACCAGCCGAGTGAACCCCTCGAAGCCCCCTTGGCGTGGTACGTCGCCCCCGCCCCACGGAATCGCGGCGCGCATCGCGCCATGTCCGCGTAATCGCCGCGTCGCTTACCGTTTTCCTGCCTGAAACACGACACGCCCCAACGTGGTGACCTCGGCTTATGCCCGCGGACCAGGTCGGGGCGCGCGCGGTGCGGCGGGGACGCGCTCCGGCGTTCTCGAAGGGGTGGCCGGGCCCGATTCCGGGGGCGCGCGAAAACTCCGCGGGGCCGTGTGGTAGGGCCCCGGCGGGGGGAGGGCGTCAGGAGGTCAGTTCCAGGGCGGGCTGAGGTCGGGGAGGCGGTCCTGGTAGTCGCCGAGCCAGGCGCCGAACAGCACCAGGCCGCGCACCCAGAAACGGTCGTTCCAGCCGTTGAACCGCGTCAGGCCGTCGGGACCCTCGGCGATCACGGTGTGCAACTGCTCGGAGAGCAGCGAGGGCACGGCGTCGGCGACGAGGGTGAGCATCCGGTGGCCGTACTCCCTGGCGGGCGCGGCGGCCGAGCGGAGCGGGACCCGCGCCAGCGGCTGCTTGACCACATTGGTGGAGGGCAGCGCGGCCACGCGCGGGTTGGCCGCGTACAGCAGCTCGCGGTAGAAGCGCCCCTGGTCCTTGCGGTTCACCCCGACGGAGAGCGCCGCGTCGAAGAAGCCGGGGTGCATGAACGGCGCCGTGAACGAGACCTCGGGGCCGACCAGGTTGACCGGGGAGCGGGCGATGCCCCGCGCCGTCCTGGTGTGCAGGACCGACAGCGGCAGCTCCGCCCGGTGGCCGTTGAGCATGGAGGTCGACTGGGTGAAGGCGTGCCCGACGCTGTCGGTGATCCACTCTTGCGCCCGCTCCGACAGGAAGGGCGTGGAGGGGGAGCCCAGCGCCAGCGAGCCGAGCAGCGCGGCCTTGCGCTCGGCCTGGCCGGCGGCCTCCAGCGCGGCCCCGCTGACCATGAAGTTCTTCAGCAGCGGCCCCCCGGCCAGCCCGTCGACCAGGGTCCGCCCGGCCCGGTGCACCTCGCGGGCGAAAGGGGTGTACCAGGCGTGGTGCGGGGTGAGGAACTCCAGCCGCCGCGCCGCGGCCAGCGCGTCGTCGGGATAGGCGGCGGCGTCCTGAGGGATCACCCGGTGGCGCACGCCCAGCTCGTGGGTTATCGCCTTGGCGAAGACGATGTCGGTGTCGGTGCCGTCGTCGGGGCTGGTCGTCCACGACTCCACGTCGGCGCCGCGGGCCACCGCCACCGAGCAGAGCAGCCGCGAGTCGTAGCCGCCGCTGACCGGTACGAGCAGCGGGCGCCCGTCGAGTTCCTTGTAGACCTCGTGCAGGATCTCCAGGATCTCCCCGGCGGTCCTTCCCGCCTCGTACGGCTCCTCGCGCAGCCACCGGGGCAGCATCCGCTCGACGGAGATCCGGCCCGACGCCCGGTCGAAGACCAGCGCGCTCGCCCCGGCCAGCCGCTTCACCTGTGTGTACGGGGTGTCGTCGCGCAACGGGAAGGTGAGCTGGATGATCGAGGCCCAGGCGTCCCAGTTGATCTCGTACGGGGTACGCGCCAGGGAGAGCAGCGGTTCGAGCAGCGAGGAGAAGTAGAGCGCCCCGCCGCGGAACAGGTAGTAGACGTCCACGAGGCCGAGGCCGCCGGCGTGCAGGGTGATCCGCTCACCGTCGTCGATCAGGCCGGGCGTCTCGTAGGTCTCGGCCACGGTGATCCATTGTGCGTTCGACGGTGTGTTCGACGGTGCCGCCCCGCCGGGTTTGCGCTCCCCCCAGGCGAAGGCCCAGCCGCGCTCGTCCCGCCGGTAGGGCGGCAGCGGGGAGGAGCTGAACAGGGCCGCGTGCTGGCTCTGGACGGCGGGTCTGACCCGCGGTCCCGCCCCGCGCAGCGTCTCCAGGACCGCCTCGTCGAGGTGCCCGATGCCGCCGCAGACGTACGGCCTCACATTGAACGTCGGCCACTGCACCGTGCTGACTCCTCTATGTCGCGATTGAGCAAAGGGTATCCTTTCGCCCGGCTGAGGAAACGGAGGACGGCGTGACGGGCGACCAACTCGAAAGCACACGGCAGGCGTTACGGGAGGCGGTGGCGCACGCGGAAAGGGCTTCCGAGCTGGCCCGTCTGCTTGATGCGGCACAGGCCAAGATCGCTGACGCGGAGCGGGTGGCCGAAGAACTGCGTGGGGTGCGAGAACTTCTCAGCGAGACCGAGGAGCGGCTGGAGGCGGCGAACGCGGCCGAGGAGAAGCTCCGCAAGGACCTGGCGGAGCAGCGTTACCAGGCCGAGGTGGCCAGGTGGAAGCTCTCCTCGGTGCAGGTGGCCCGCTGGTCCAGGCTCGGTGACGCGATCAAGACGGGCAAGAGCAACCCGGTGCGGCTGGCGCGTGGCCTGCGCGGGGCGGCCAAGCCCGCCAAGCGCCCGACCGCTCCCAAGCGCCAGCCGGTGCCGCGCAAGAGCGGCGACAAGGCGGTGGTGCCCGGCGCGTCCTTCCAGGCCACCAGCTCCGTCAGAACCGTCGGCGGCAGGTCGGTCAAGCTCAAGCCGTTCCGCGTCCCGACCGGGCCGAACACCCGCCCGCACCTGACCGCCGCGGTGATCGCCTCACCGCACGGCGAGGCACTGCTGCGCTACGAGTGGCGCCAGAGCACCGGCTTCACGCCCAGGGACTTCGCCCGGGTGCTGGCGGCGGAGGTCCCGCACCTGCTGCTGGTCGAGTCGGTGACCGAGGGGCCGTGGGCACAGGAGCTGGCCCGGCCGGGCCAGGGGCTGCGCGCCCTGCTGTCCTGGTGCGCGGAGCGGGGCATCCGCACGGTCTTCTGGCACACCGGGGGCGAGGCCGCCGGATTCGTCGCCGCGGCCAGGCTGTTCGAGCACGTGGTGACCGCGCTGCCCAAGTCCGTGGGGGCCTGGGGCGCCGCGCTGGCGGCCCAGGAGCCCGAGCCAGGCCGCCGGGCGCCCTCGCTGGGAATCCTGCCCTTCGCCATCCAGCCGCGCGTGCACAACCCGCTGCCGCTGGCCGGGGACCGGTTCGAGCGGGTGCTCTCGCTGGAGGAACTGCTCCCCGGGCACCTGTCGTATCCGGACGTGCTCACCTCCTACCGCTGGCCCGTCGCGGTCGACTGCCCGCCGGGCACCGAGCCCTGGCGGATGGCCGAGCTGGCCGCCTGTGGAACCTCCATCGGCACCGAGCCCGACCCGCGCCGGGCCCACCTGGCGCTCCGCCAGGCGTACGCCTCGGGCACGATGACCAACAAGGTCGACGATCTGCTGGACGCGATCGGCCTGCCCAGCGGCCGGGCCACCCTGAACATCTCGGTGATCATGATCGACCGGGGCGACCTGGACCACACGCTGGCCCAGGTCGCGCCACAGAAGGGCGTCGTCCAGCTGGTGCTGCTCTCGGACGTCCCGGACGCCGCCGCGCGGGCCCGCGCCGCGCTGCCCGACCAGGTGCACGTCACGGTACGCCGCCCCGACCCCGGCCTCACCACGGGCGGCATGCTCAACCGCGCCCTCGACCTGTGCCAGGGAGACCTGGTGGCGGTCATGGACGCCCGTGACCGGTACGGAGAGCACTACCTGGCCGATCTCAGCCGGGCGTTCCTGTTCGCGAGCGCCGACATCGTCGGCAAGGCGGCCTACTACGCCCACCTGCGCGACGTCGCGGCGACGGTGCTGCGCCAGCCCTCGGCGGAGTACTCCTACCTCCCCGACGTCGCGGGGGCCACCCTGCTGGCCCGCCGTACGGTGCTGCGCGGCATCGGCTTCGCCGACGTCTCGGAGAACTGGGCCGACGTGCTGATGCGCCAGTGCCGCGCGGACGGGATCAAGGTCTTCTCCGCGGACCGCTTCGGCTACGTCTGCCTCCGTGACCGCGACCGCTGGCTGCTCGGCTCGGCCCAGCTCGTCGACTACGGCCCGGCCGACCCGCACGCGCTGATCTGAGCGCGTACGTCCGGAGTCTAGGCTGACCAGATGAGGCCAGGCGCGCTCGGTGAGGTCCTCGGCCTGCCGCCGATCCCCAAGGGGACGTGGGCCGAGGAGGCGATCTACGTCTCCCCGGCCGCGCTGCGCCGGGGAGAGGATCCGGAGCGGACGGCCGACCGGCTTCGCGCGCTGCCGGGCATCGCGGCCGTCCGGGTGCCGGCCGGCGGTTTCCTGGAGATCGTGGTGTCCGTGCCCGGCGAGCTCGTCACGGAGATCGGCGGGCCCGTTCCCCCCGTCACGGGCACGTCCCCGTGGGACGACCTCCCCAGGACGTGGGCCAACCCCGGGTTCGTCGTCAGGTACGCGCACGCACGGGCGGTCGCCGTGCAGCGCTGGGCGGTGGAGCTGGGCGTCGGCGGGGCCTTCAGGCCCGAACTGCTCGACGACCGCAGGGACAGGGCGGTGCTCAGGTCGCTGGCCGAGGTGCCCGGCAGGCGGGTGAGCCGGGACCCCGGGTGGGCCGCCTACGCCGAGCACCTGGCCCTGGCCTACCACGACGCCTTCGAGGGGGCCGCCGCGCTCCCCGCCGGTGACGAGGAGCCGTCGGAGCTGCACACCGCCCGCGTACGCCTGGCGCGGGCGGTACGGGACGTGCTGGCCGAGGCGCTGGCGGCGCTTGGCGAGACGGCCCCCGACAGGTTGTGATAGACCCTCTCAAAGAAGATCAAAAGGATCAGGAGAGCGGCGAATGGGCGGTCCCCGTGACTGGGAGGCGTACGAGCCACGCCGCCCCGGGATGATCCGACGGGTGCTGCCGATGCTGCTCGCCTTCGCGGTGATCCTCGGCGGGCTCGCCTATCTGGGAGGCGACCTGCGCGAACTCCTCGGAACCGCGCCGGGCTCGCCCCGCTCGGCCGCGGCGACGCACCGCCTGTACGAGGAGACGGGGCCGATCGACGCCCGCTGCGGCACGCTCCCGGGAAACCTCGACGCCGACGCCCGCGCGTCGCTGAAGGCCCTCGCCGGATGCCTGGACCGGATGTGGGCGGACACCCTGGCGAGGGCGGGCATCGACTACGCGCCGCCGGAGGAGGTGCGGCTGATCGCCGTCCCCGAGGCGGCCGCGTGCGGGATCGACGACTACGACTGGGCCGGGATCTACTGTCCCGACTCCCGCGTCGTCAACGTGCTGGTCGAGGACGAACCGGCCTTCCCGATGATGTTCACGCTCGCCCACGAGTACGCCCATCACGTTCAGGAGGTCAGCGGGATCGCCGACCAGAGAGGTTCCGAGGCCTTCGACGAGGCGTGGTCGCGGCGGCTCGAACTCCAGGCGGACTGCCTGGCGGCGGCGACGCTGCGCATCGCCACGCCGCGCCGGCTGGAGAACCTGCGCGGCTTCGCCGGGCACGATTCCGGCGCCGAGGACGGCGCGGAGGCGGGCTACCGGCAGTCGCACGGCTCGGGCGCCAGCAGCGCCGAGTGGATGCGGCGCGGCCAGGAGGGCGGCACGGTGGCGTCCTGCAACACCTGGGGCGCTCCCGCCGAACGGGTCTCCTGAGGATCCTGTCGCGACGCGACATTAAAATATGTCGCCAAAGTGGTCAATAACGTAAAAAGTTCGCGCGTTCGAGGGCGATCGCGTCTCGATAGGTGGGCAATCGTCTCAGGGGGATCACCGGGTCCGATAGCCTCGATCGGGTGAGTCGATTCGCCCATCCCGCCGGTGACCGGCATGCCGAAGTGCTGCCCGAGGAGCGCCCTCCGCACGCACCCGCCGACCTGAACACGCTTGACCCGACCATCTGGCCGCGAACGTCGGACCGAGCCGAAGGCTCGATCACGATCGGCGGCGTGGACGTCAGGGACCTGGTCGCCGAGCACGGCACCCCGCTCTACGTGGTGGACGAGGAGGATTTCCGTTCCCGCTGCCGCGACTACGCCGGCGCGTTCTCCGGGGGCGAGGTCCACTACGCGGGCAAGGCGTTCCTGTGCCGCGAGGTCGCCCGCTGGATCATGCAGGAGGGCCTCGGTCTCGACGTGTGCAGCGCCGGTGAGCTCGCCGTCGCGCTCAGCGTCGGCTTCCCGCCCGAGCGGATCACCATGCACGGCAACAACAAGTCGTACGCCGAGCTGGAGAGGGCCGTCGAGGCCGGCGTCGGGCACATCGTGGCCGACTCCTTCGAGGAGATCGCCCGTCTGGGCTTCCTCGCCGACAAGCACGACAGGCGCCCCCGGGTGATGATCCGGGTCACCGTGGGTGTCGAGGCCCACACCCACGAGTTCATCGCGACCGCCCACGACGACCAGAAGTTCGGCTTCTCACTGAGCTCCGGCGCGGCGGCGGAGGCGGCCAGGCGGATCCTCGCCCTGCCCCAGCTGGAACTCGTCGGCCTGCACTCCCACATCGGTTCCCAGATCACCGACACCGCGGGGTTCGAGGTGGCCGCGGGCCGCCTGGCCAAGCTCCTGGTGCAGATCAAGGACGAGCACGACGTCGTGCTGCCCGAGCTCGACCTCGGCGGCGGCTACGGCATCCCCTATGTCGACGGTGACATCGCGCTCGACGTCAAGGAGATCGCCGACAGTCTGCGGGAGATCGTCAGCAAGGTGGCCAGGACCGCCGGGCTGCCGGTGCCCAAGCTCACCGTCGAACCCGGCAGGGGCATCGCCGGGCTCGCCGGGGTGACGCTCTACGAGGTCGGCACGATCAAGGACGTCGAGGGGCTGCGCACCTACGTCAGCGTCGACGGCGGCATGAGCGACAACCTCCGCACCGCCCTCTACGGGGCCGAGTACACCGCGCGCCTGGCCTCCCGGGAGAGCGCCGCGGAGCCGATGCTCTCCCGGATGGTCGGCAAGCACTGCGAGAGCGGCGACATCGTCGTGCGCGACCTGTGGCTCCCCGGAGATCTGGCCCCCGGCGATCTGATCGCCGTCGCGGGCACCGGCGCCTACTGCCGCTCGCTCGCCAACAACTACAACTACCTCCCCAAGCCCGCCGTGGTCGCGGTCAAGGACGGGGTGTCCCGCGTGATCGTCCGCAGGGAGACCGAGGACGACCTGCTGAGAGGACAGCTGTGAAACGACCAGGAGCGGACGAGAAACCCGTGCGTGGCGTGGGCGAGAGGGGGGCGTGATCGTATGGCGCTGAAAGTCGCACTTCTGGGATGCGGGGTCGTCGGCTCCCAGGTGGTCAGGCTCCTGCACGAGCAGGCCGACGACCTCACCGCACGCATCGGGGCACCGCTGGAGCTCGCCGGGGTCGCCGTGCGGCGCCTGGGCCGCAGACGGGACGCCGACGTGGACCCCGCCCTGCTCACCACCGACGCCGAGGCCCTGGTCACCCGGGACGACATCGACATCGTCATCGAGGTGATCGGCGGAATCGAGCCGGCCAGGGCGCTCATCCTGGCCGCGCTGAACGGCGGCAAGTCCGTCGTCACGGCCAACAAGGCGCTGCTCGCCGAGGACGGCGCGACGGTCCACGCCGCGGCCAGGGCCGGCAACGCCGACCTCTACTTCGAGGCCGCCGTCGCGGGCGCGATCCCGCTGGTCCGCCCGTTGCGCGAGTCGCTCGCCGGGGATCACGTCCACCGCGTGCTCGGCATCGTCAACGGCACCACCAACTACATCCTCGACAAGATGGACTCCACCGGGGCCTCGTTCTCCGACGCGCTGGGGGAGGCCCAGGCACTGGGCTACGCCGAGGCGGACCCCACCGCCGACGTGGAGGGCTTCGATGCCGCGGCCAAGGCCGCGATCCTCGCCGGGATCGCCTTCCACAGCCGGGTGACGGCCGCCGATGTGCACCGCGAGGGCATCACCGAGATCACGGCGACGGACGTGGCCAGCGCCAAGGCCATGGGCTACGTCATCAAGCTGCTGGCGATCTGTGCCCGCTCGGAGGACGGCAGGTCGTTCGGCGTACGGGTGCATCCGGCGATGATCCCCAGGACGCATCCGCTGGCGGGGGTCCGCGAGGCGTACAACGCCGTGTTCGTCGAGGCGCAGTCCGCCGGCCAGCTCATGTTCTACGGCGCGGGCGCCGGCGGCGCACCGACCGCGAGCGCGGTGCTGGGCGACATCGTGGCCGTGGCCCGCAACGTGCTGGCGAGCACCCGGGGTTCGGAGGAGTCCACCTACGCGGACCTGACCGTGCACCCGATGGGCGAGACCGTCACGCGCTACCACGTCTCGCTGGACGTCGCCGACAAGCCCGGCGTGCTCGCCAGGGTCGCCGACATGTTCGCCAAGCAGGACGTCTCCATCCAGACCGTCCGTCAGGAGGGCCACGGCGCGGACGCCCAGCTCGTGCTGGTCACCCACCGGGCCAGCGACGCCGCGCTCTCGGCCACCATCGAGGGCCTGCGCGAGCTGGACATCGTCCGCGACGTGGTGAGCGTCATGCGGGTGGAGGGCGAGGACACCCCGTAGTGCGGTGACCGCCGCTCCCGGGACACCGGTGATTCGCACCGCCCGGTG
>NZ_JBEXUE010000288.1:0-13072 GCF_040614275.1 Streptosporangium sp. NPDC006013 | reverse complement strand
GCACAGCCCTTCTGCGGGCTGTGCCGGGGGCGGGCCGGGCCACCCGCTCCGGCCGATCACCGGACGTTTGCGATCAGCAGCTCACCGTGCGCTCGTACTGGCCGTAGTGCCCGGCTGTCAGGCGTGACCGCCCGGCCCGATGAACCTGGAGCCGCCTCGTTGGGGTTGTCGATCACGGCGTTCTCGTGACATGTCGTCCTGCCGTAGCCCACGTCGCCGCGCCGGGGGCCGTATCGGACGGTCACCCCGCACGCCTCGCCGCCGGCCGACCGCCATGCCGATCGCGACGACCACGCCCGTCATGCGATCGTCAGCGCTGCCCCCGCGGCGAGCGCCGTCTTCGCGTGCGGAACTTCAACTTCCCTCCAGTGGTAGGACCGGTGAGGTCCCTCCAGCGAACCAACCGCGGCGGTCCGGCGGCAGGCGCTCGACCGGCAGTTAACCGGCGGTTAGGCTGCGAACGCCACGAACGTGATCGAATACCGTGGACCGGCGGGAAGGGGATCGATGTTCGGCAGCGTGCTGCGTGACTTCCGGATTCGGGCACTGCTCACGCAGGAGGAGCTGGCCGCCCTGTCCGGCATCAGCGAGCGACAGATCCGCGCGATCGAGTCCGGCCGCGTCGCGGTGCCCCGGTCCAGCACCGTCCGGGTGCTCGCCGACACGCTGAAGCTGTCCCCGGCGGACCGGGCCGCCTTTCAGCTCGCCGCGCAGCCGGACGCCGGACACCCACCGGCGCCCGCGCAGTTACCCGCCGACGTCGACGGATTCACCGGTCGCGCCGAGGCGCTGCGCGCGCTCGACGCGGCCACAGCCGCGGTGGTCACCATCTCCGGGCCCGCCGGAGTGGGCAAGACCTCACTCGCCGTGCACTGGTCTCACCTGGTCGCGCCGAGTTTCCCGGACGGCCGGCTGTACGTGGACCTGCGCGGCTTTTCCCAGCACACCACGGTCGATCCGGCCGAGGTGGTCCGCGGATTTCTGGACGCCCTCGGGGTGCCGCCCGACCGCGTCCCGCCCGGCTTCGCGGCGCAGGTGGCGCTCTACCGCAGCCGGTCCGCCGACCGCCACCTGCTGGTCGTGCTCGACAACGCCCGCGACGCCGACCAGGTCCGGCCGCTGCTGCCGGCCGGCCCGGCCGCCCGCACGGTCGTCACCAGCCGCCGGCAGCTCACCGCCCTGATCGCCGAGACCGGCGCCGCCGCGCTGACGCTGGACATCCCGGACATCGAGGAGGCGGTCGAGCTGCTCAGCCACCGGCTCGGCATCGGCGCCCCGCAGAAGACCGACTCGAACACCCGGTCACCCGCAGCCGAGACCGGGCCGCACCGTTCCCGGTCCGCGGCGGACACCGGTCGGCGCCCGGGGCCTGAGGTCGCGGACGGTTACGCCGTGGCCGCGATCGCGGCCGCGTGCGGACGGCTCCCGTTGGCGTTGGCGCTGGTCGGCGCGCGGGCGCGGCTGACCGGTTTCCAGCCCGAGGCGATCGCCGCAGAGCTGCGCCACCCAGGGGGCCGGCTCGCGGCACTCGAGATCGACGCCGTGTTCTCCTGGTCCTACGATGCGCTGAGCCAGGACGTCGCACGGCTGTTCCGGCTACTCGGGCTCGCCTCGGGTGCCGACATCTCGGTGGCCGCCGCGGCCGCGCTGGCCGGCCGGGCACTGCCCGATGTCCGGCGGACGCTGGCCGAACTGACCCACGCCAGCCTGATCACCGAGCATGCGCCCGGCCGCTACCGGATGCACGACCTGCTGCACGCCTACGCCGGCGAGCGCGCCCGGGCCGAGGAGTCCGAGGCCGTGCGGCAGGCGGCGCTGACCCGGCTGCTCGACCACTACACGCACACCGCGTACCACGCGGAGCTGGTGCTGAATCCGGTGCGCGCGCCCATCCCGATGACCCTCGGCGCGCCCGCGGACGGGGCCGAGCCGAAACGCGTGTTCGACCTCCCGGCCGCCCTGGCATGGCTGAAGACCGAGCAGGCGGTGCTGCTGACCGCGCTGCGGCAGGCCGAGGAGGAGGGCATGCACCGGCACGCGTGGCAGCTGAGCTGGGCGCTGGACACATTCCTGAACGACCAGCGGCGCTGGCACGACGAAGGGGCGGCGTGGGCGGTGGCGCTGCGCGCGGCGACCGCCATGACCGACCGCCCGGCGGCGGCGCACGCGCACCGCTTCCTGAGCGCGGTGAACGGCCGGCTCGACCGGTTCGACGACGCGCACGCCCACATGCGGCAGGCGCTCGAGCTGAGCCTCACCGCCGGAGACCGGGCGGGCGAGGCGGAAAACCGCTTCGTGCTGTCCTACGTGTACTGGCTGCAAGGCGACAGCGAGCGTGCGCTCGACCAGGCCGAGCAGGCGTTGTCGCTCTTCACCGAGTTCGACGACCCGCTCTGGGCGGGCAAGGCCAGCCTCGCGGTGGGCTGGTACCACTCCGAGCTCGGCGCCTACCAACAGGCGCTGCAGTTCCAGCTGCGAGCGCTGGAGCTACAGCAACGGGCGGGTAACCGGGCCAACGAGGTGGTCACCCTGGACACGCTGGGCCTGCTCTACCAGCGGCTGGGCGACCCGGAGACCGCGATCCGGCACTACGGGCGTGGCCTCCGGCTGGCCGGCACGATGGACAGCCCCGAATTACGGGCCCAGCTGCTCGGGCACCTCGGTGACGCGAGCGAGGCCACCGGGGACCAGCAGACGGCCCGCGAGCGCTGGCTGGAGGCGTACGAGATCTTCCGCGATCTCGGCCACCCTCAGGCCGGTGACCTGCGCCGCAAACTCCAGTCGCCCGGCTCCCGGGCCGCAACCTGGAAGTAACGGAATGCCGACGGTGCCCCATCCACAAAGGCCTGCCGGCCGGGGCGGCGTGCCGCATCCGCCATCTCCACGCCGACGAGCGGCTCGGCCCCGGTAATCCCCGGCCTGTGCCTGTCAGCATCACGTTGGCCACCCCCGGCAACCGACAACCCCGACCTCATGGCAAGAACCTGATCCTCGTCTTCGCGCGTTCAGGTTGCGAACAGCATCTCTGGATCAACGCCGCTGATATACTAATCTCAATTCGTATATATAGGTGGGAGCATCATGACCAAGACACTGATCGACCTCGATGACGAGGCCCTGGCCGAGGCCGCGAAGTTGCTCGGCACCTCGTCCAAGAAAGACACGGTCAACGCCGCCCTGCGAGAGATCGTTGATCGACGCAGGCGGGCAGCGGCCGTGGCTCGCATGCGGGAGATGGTGGCTGAGGGTGAGATCGACTTCTCAGCCATCGATAAGGGTGACAGCGCACACCAGGCCGTGGCGTGACAGAGCTCTACCTCATAGATACCAGCGCCTTGGTCCGCTTCTACCGCGGCCAAGTCGGGACAGAGTGGGACCAGACGGTCTCTGCCGGGCTCGTCGGCATCTGTGAGCCTGTTAGGCAGGAGTATCTCCGAGCTGTTGGCGGCCGACCAGCCTTCTACGAAGCCGGCAATCTGCTCCAGGAGACCTTTCCGTACTACGTCATCGCCGAATCGGCCTGGGACGAGACGAGCGAGTTGCAACGCGATCTCGCTGACAAGGGGTGGCACCAGAGCGCCTCCCCGGTCGATCTCCTCATGGCGGTGACGGCTCGGCATCACAAGCTCACCGTGCTGCATGCCGACGCCGACTTCGACACCATCTCCCGCCTGACCGGGCAGCCGTCGCGCTGGATCAGTTGACAATCTTCAGGGTTCTCGGGCACGTCCTGTTCTGGCTGAGGCGGACCGGCCCGGGGAGAGCGCACGCTTTATATGACGTCACCTACCACGCGGGCGCCTTTCTTGGCACCCGCGCGACAGGTCGACAACGGCACGGCGGCCTGAACCGGGAAAGGGATGGAACCACCGTGCCCGCTCAGGAGCGGCCGGTCCCGGCGAGCGCCCAGCGTTGAGTGATCGCGGTCATCCTCGTCAGGGGCATCGTCTGATCGACCTCGTTGCGTGGAATGGTGTGCCGGATCTCACGCCGTCGGCGGCGGGGGGCGAGGTTACTTGAGGCGGCCGATGCCAGGCACGAACCGGCCAACGGCTGCGGCGTAGAGCAAGTAGTCCTCGCCGTGCACGCGGCGCAGGTAGGGCTCCTCCACCCGGCGGACCAGCAACTGGTTGGCGATCACGACGGCGACCAGCCCGGCCAGGCCGACCACGGTGGGCGCCATGAGGGTCAATCCGGTGCACGTGACCAGCACAGCGGTCAGGATCGGGTTGCGGACCAACCGGAAGGGCCCCGAGGTGACCAGCGTGGTCTGCTCGTCGGGGTCGACACCGGCCCGCCAGGAATCACCCATCACCAGCTGGGCGGCGAAGGTGGCGACCATCCCCAGGACCGCCAGCACCAGGCCGCCGACCTCGACCAGCGAACTCTCCACCACAGGCCCCAGTCCCACCAGGGCGGCGACCGGAGAGACCACGCCCAGGGCCAGAGCACCCATCGCGGCCAGCCCGTCGATCCGCCGTTGCACCGGATCACGCCGGGCTGCCGCACGCCTGTCACCGGTGTCACCGGTGCGACGTACCTGAACCCACGTGCGCACACCACCCACGAGCACCAGGAACGTGATGAACAGGATCAAAGCAGTGATCGCCATGGCAGCCGGCCTCCTCCTGTGCCTCCGTGAAGCCCTTCTCGACAGGTACATCGATGCCCGAGATCATCACGATGTGAGCTGGGTGACACGATTCTCCCGGCATCCCACGTCACCCGCCAGACGCCAACCGGTCCACACCAGCAGCCATGAGCACCGCGATCGTCGAACGCTTCATGAGCGGGTTCTACCTCGCGGTGCTGACGTCGCTGACTCCAATGACGTTGGACACGGAGATCGTCCCGTCTGCCGTCGCTCACCTCGGAGGGGCGACCTTGGCCTTGAGTTCTCCACCGCCTGCCGCCTTTGAACCGTGGACGGTGGTCGAAATGTGCTCGCGGGTGAGGACGCTGCTGTCACTCCAGCCGTAGCCCCCGCTCGATGTCAACACCAGCCCCCGCCGCCGGTCATGGAAGAGGTCACGTCTACGTCGTACTCCTCGCCTTCCTCCTTCACGACCCACACGGAGAAGCCAACATCTCTACCACCAACGGACTTGACGAAGCAGCTCACCCCTTCACGCCCCTCCCCCGGCGGGGGTTTCCAGCCATCCATGATCGCGGCGTCTCGATAGAAGGACAGCACATCGGCTACCGGGCCTGAAGAGCGATAGGACTGCAAGACGTTCACTAGCCGGCCATCACCGTAGCAACCGGAGCTGCGTCCCCCCTGGGGCGTCGCGGTCGCCGGATGAGCATCGAGAATGCTGAGCGTGGCCAAGGAAGCGGCGAGCCGGTCATCCTCAGCGGTACACCCATCGGGAAGCATCAGGAAAGCGACAAGAGCCACTAAAGCAGCAGCGCCCCCCACGCAGACGACAAGCACCGCAATCGTCGAGCGCTTCATGGTCGGGAGCCTAGGTCCCTGCTTACTCACCGAACAAGCTTTTCTGTGGCTGTGCACCCGGGGCACCTGCTTCTCTGACCTGGTGACTCAAGTGCTTGATTTGGTTGCGCGGTTCGCTGACAGCGGTCGGCTCGGCCCGTTGCGCGGCTCAGAGAATGAACGCCGCCCGGCCGACTCTGCCTGGCGGCGCGCCCCACCCCGCAGACGGTGCCCACGCCAGGGCTGGGCGATCTCGGCAAGCTGGCAGAGTCCGTACGACGTGCGGACTCAGGCGTTCTTCCGCCAGACGAGGACAGCGGCGACGGCCAGCAACACGATCGCCGCTACGTCGATCCGCGCCACGCGCATCGTCGCGCTGTTGAGACCCGACGTGGAGTACGCGAGCAGCAGGAACGATCCCATGCTGATCGCCCCGGCCGTGACGGCGGGGATACGCAGCGACGAGATGAACGCCGCGCAGATCAGGGAGAGCCCGACGAGCCCCAGCAGGACGGCCCGGTGGCGCAGGAGCACCGTCAGGTCGGCGGAGTGAGCGCCGTCGACCGACACTCCGTACGCCGTCGTAATCCGGGACGGCGCGAACGCGACGAAGCCGGGGAGGAGGTTCACCGCCCCGGCGAGGAGAAGCAGAGCGGTCGCGGCGCGGTCAAGCCACATGTCAGTCCTTGTATGGGGGAAGAGGGCGATCGAAGTGCTGGCCAGCATGCCCGCATGCAACCAGCACCGCTTTCAGAAACGTGTCGTCATCGGGCTGCGCTGTGGTTGTGGCCCAGTCAGGCGCTGTACGTCGACCTGTCCATGTCGACGTTCCTCCGGCTCTTTCGAGCCCAGACGGGACGGATCGCCACCCTGCCGGAAACATGGCCGGATCTGAGCACGGCGGCCGTGGAGGCGGGCTTCGCTGGCCCCTCCCACTTCAGCAGCGCCTTCCACGCGATGTCTGGTCCCCGGCCCAGCCGGCAACGAGCCGACGACCACATCTGCTCACCGCGTACGCGTACACCCGGGGCTGGCCGCATCAAATAACGTGGCGAAATCCTCATCGTTCAGCGACTCTTCACCAGGTAATGGTCGAAGCCGGGCCTGTCTTACGGCAGCAGCACGGCTCCGGGGAATGGTGGAAGCCCGCGGCCATCAGGACAGCGGGCGCGCCGCCGTGGTCTGGGGTACTCCGTCCGGCCACAGCATGTCAGCGGGGCTGAGGCGAGCGCGATGCGGCCAGCAGGAAGATCGGTGATGTGGCCGGCACTACCGATCCGGTCGATACGGCCCTCCTCCTGCTTCGGCACCCCGATCAGGCGCGATCCTTTCATGAACCGGTCGTCCTGCTCCTGCCCGAGCCGCCGGCGGCGGCCGCGCTGACCACGGCGAGCGCCGCTCCCACCCACATCACCGCGGAAATCGACACGCTGTCCACGATCCGGCCGCCGGCGAACGAGCCGAGCGCGATGGAGATGTTGAAGGCACCGACGAAGAGCGCCGTGCCCATTTCGCCGCCGCCCGACCGCATGATCCAGAGCTGCAGGGTCACCCCCACGCCGCCGTAGCCCAGGCCCCACACCACGAGCAGGATCAGGGGCAGGCCGACCAGGGGCAGCGCCGCCATGGAGAGTGCCATCAGCACGGCCAGCGTGACCAGGACCGGCTTGGGGTTCCTGGCCGCCCATGCGCCTGCCGCGAAGTTGCCGGCCACGCCCGCGGCGCCGTACAGGAGGAGGGCGGTGCTGACGAGGGCGGGACCGGCGTGCGAGACCTGCTCCAGGAACGGCCGGACGTAGGTGTAGGCCGCGAAGTGGCCGGACACGATCAGGACGGTCAGGACGAGGACGACCCTGAGCGGGCCGGAGAGCCCCGTGAGCCGTCCCTCCGACGCGCGGGCCGGGGCCTCGCGGGGCAACGGCTCGGACGCGCGGGCTCGGGGTTCGCCGGGCAGGGGCGGCAGGGTGGTGGCCAGCAGCGCGAGTAGGGCCAGGGCCAGCACCCCCATGGCGATGAACGCGGTCCGCCACCCCGCGAACGACGAGATGAACGTCGCCACGGGCACCCCCAGTACCGACGCCACCGACACCCCGGCCAAGATGATTGACGTGGCCCGCCCGACGGACCCTTCGGGCACCAGTCGCAGGCCGAGTCCGGCCGCGAAGGCCCAGAACCCGCCGATGCTCACCCCGGTCAGCACCCGGGCGGCCAGCATGACGGGGTAGTTCGGCGCGAACGCGCCCGCCAGGTTGGCCACCGCCAGCAGCGCCATCAGCCCCAGCAGCGTGATGCGCCGGTCGAGCCGTCGGGTGGTGATCGCCAGCACGGGCGCGGAGACGGCGGCGACCAGTCCGGGCGCCGACATCATCAGCCCGGCCGTCCCGTCGGAGACGCCGAGGGTGGCGGCGATCGAGGTCAGTAGGCCAACGGGCAGCATCTCGCTGGTCACGATGGTGAAGGTGCCCACCGCGACCGAGGACACGGCGAGCCAGCGCGCCCGGGGGTCGGTGGAAACATCGGTCATGGTCATGCCGGCCAGCTTTCTGCCTGCCACCAGCGGGAACAATGGCGAAGGTCGAAGGCTTGGTTTAGGTGGACTAAGCGATCGGATGGAGCTGGGGATGGAGTTCAGGGAGCTGGAGTGCTTCGTCGTACTCAGCGAAGAGCTGCACTTCGCGCGTACGGCCGAGCGCCTCTACCTGTCACCCGGCAGGGTGAGTCAGCTCATGCGCTCGCTGGAGACCAGGCTCGGCGGCCGGCTCTTCCACCGGACCAGCAGGCGCGTGCGTCTCACGCCCCTGGGCGAACGCTTCCTGGCCGACCTACGCCCCTCCTACGACGGCCTCGCGAACGCGGTCAGCCGGGCCAAGGCGGCCGCCCGCGAGGTGACAGGCGTGATCAGGATCGGCTTCCTGGCCACGCCCACGGATGTCGTCACCGGCAGCGTGCGTGCCTTCGAGCGCTGGTACCCGGGGTGCGAGGCGGAGCTGGTGGAGATCCCGCTCTCCGACCCCTTCGGCAAGTTGCGGGCCGGGCAGGTGGACATCACGTTCACGCTGCTCCCGGTGGACGAGCCCGATCTGGCGACGGGTGCAGGACTGAACCGGGTCTCGTACCAGCTCGGTGTCTCCTCGCACCACCCGTTGGCCGCCCGTGCGAGCATCGGCGTGGAGGAGCTGGCCGGCGTATCCCTGATCGGCCTGGACGGCCCGGCTCCGCGCACGTGGCGCGAGCGTGTGGCACCGTCCGCAACCCCTTCCGGCCGTCCCATTCCCCTGGCCGGTACGGTGGCCACCAGCCAGGAGGGACTGACCCAGGTGGCGCTCAACCGGGGCGGCATGTTGCTCTGCACCCCCACGGCGGCTCACCACGGACGCCCGGATGTCAGCTTCGTCCCCGTCACGGGGTTGCCTCCCTCGATCCTCGGCCTGGCTTGGGTGAAGGCGGCGGAGACGGCGGCGATCCGGGCGTTCAACGAGACGGCCGTCGGGCACGCGCTCGGGGTACTGACCTTGAAAGGCTGAGGTCACGTTCGGCACGGGCCGGTCATGGCTCTCGATTTCCCTGGCTGTACGCCGGAGATATGAGATATCCAGGCAGCGGAGGACTGTCGGCTCGGGCGCGGCTGCAACGTGATGGGCGCGTGATGGACCCCTACGAGCGTCGGTGCCGTCTCCTGATGTGTGCCCACCCCCCGCGCTTCCGCGAGTCCCGTGGCGAAGAGCTCCTGTCCACCCTCCTTGACCTGCAAGAGCCCGGCCAGATAAGACTCAGTCTGCGCGAATCCTTCGACGTCATCTGCGGCGGCCTTGCCGTACGCCTGCGGGACCGGCCACCCCTCTGGCGCTGGCTTCTCTACCGAACCCTCTTCGTGCGACTGCCGCCGAAGTACCGCATGTGGGCCCGCGACGACATTCACCGGCGCTTCTACATCTTCCGCCGCTACTACGGCCCGCTGGGGACGATCGCCTACGCCGCGGGGCTGGTCATCGTCATCTTCTTCGACGAGGAACCCTTCAGGGCCTTGGGAATAACGCTGGGCCTCGGCCTCGGGTACCTCATGCGGAGTATCGGTGCCCAGAAAGTCCGGAGGAGGGAGCTTGCGAGGTACGGCTTTGGCCCCGATGGCTCTCCCATCCGTCCTCGGCCAGACGAGGAACACTCTCGGTAACGGCGCTCGGCAAGGCCCGACGGAGAAAGGCCGCGGCAGCCGATCACTCCGGCACCGTACAGCGGCACCGAAGTCAGCGATCGTCACGACCCCTGTCGTCGCCGACATCTTCTGATCTGTATGGAAGGGCAGATGCTCGTCGGGTCTATGATTCCCGAATGTCTCTTAGATCCGCTTTACCGCTTCTGCTGGCTGTTGGTCTCCTTGCCGGCTGTGGGGTGGCTCAAGAGAGCAACGTGGCCAGAATTGCCTCTCCGAAATCGGCCGCCTCGGCGGTAGAGACGATCCAGGGACGCTGGTGGACCTGGGCGGCCTCGGAAGGCGAGAGCACGAACCCTGTGACGGACACGACCGGGGAGTTCTGCGACCGGAACCAGCCAGAGGATGTGTGGTTCCTCGCCGGAACCTTCGGCGGCACCTTGCAGCGGACGTGCAGGGTTCCCGCGGGGCGGCCGATGGTGTTCCCACTGGTGAATCGGGTCTGCTCCGAGGCGGTGTGCAAGGAGTTCATGGCCACCGCCGAAGGCAGAGCCACCCTTGACGGTAAGCCGGTCACGCCTGAACGGATGGAAGACGACAACGTTGCCGTGACCGGTGTGGCGGGCAACCCTCTGACAGGCGAGGAGGGAACGGCCACATCCTACGCTTGCGGCATCTGGGTGCGTCTCCAGCCGCTGCAGCCCGGCCGTCACACACTGACCGTTCGTGGATCCTCCGGCGACTTCCGCACAGGCGTTGATTACACACTCATCGTCGAGGCCGAGCAGCAAGCATGAGTGCACCCTGAGATTTCGATGAGTGGTCGGTGAGGCCCAGCGGCTACCGCTCCGCCTACAACTGGGGCAATGTGGCCCGCAACAGGGATGATTATCCGCTTTTCGAGCGGACCAATCGCCCTGTTCGGATGCCGGATGTCGTGGTCAGAGGGTGGTGGACGGTAGCCGAAGTGAGTTCGCGTGTGGGGACGTTGCTGTCAGGGTTGCTGTCGCCACTCTTTCTGGGGGCCTGACGGCTGTCCACTACTCTCACCTGAGTTGATCTGTTTTCGGGGGCGAAGACGGAGAGGGCGCCATGACTCGGGTACCGGAGGCGGGGACGCGACCCCCCGCAACGGCGGCGCTGCTCCTGGCGGCCCGATCCCCCCTGCCCCGGCGACGGTACGGGATCATCCTGTGGGCGGGCGCAGTCGGCGCGGCGGCGTGGGCGGCGATGTTCCACCGCTTCACGGTCACATACGACAGGTTCCTCGTAGCCAGCTACGTCATCGTCGAGGTTCCGGAGTCACCCTGGGACGGCCTCGCCTGGTGGTCCTGTGACGCCGACAGGATCGGCCTGCCGGTCGTTCTCGTCGCATCGGCGGCGGCCGCGACAGCCGCCGCTTCCACCCGATGGGGACGGTCGGCCGGCACCGCGGCCGCGGCGGCGCTTCTCCTCTTCCCGCTACTCGACGTCGCGACGTACACCAGCCAGTACAGCGGCGACTTCCAAACACCTTTCGCCGATTCGGTGCGATGGCACCTGCTTCTCACATCCGTCCTCGTCGCATCAGCCACGTGGAGTCCCCGGATGCGGATCTCTTGGGCCGGGACCGTCCACCTAGCTCGAAGCCTGATCCGTGGACAGTCGAAGAACACGATCCCCGGACGGACGAAGAATCTCGCCGTCGCAGTCGTGATCGCTGCCGCCACCGCCTGGCTGATCGTTTCGTCCTTCACGCCGACACGGTAGGAGCACAACGACACAGGTCCCCGGCCCGGAGCAGCATCTACCCCCAGAGCACTTCATACGAGTAAAGGCACGATCGTCCAGGACCGTCCACGGCTGCCTTCCGGACCTGGTGGAGCGGGCTTTACAGGGCTCCTCAGTCCATGATCGTCCAGGTCCGTCCAGGCCTGTTGTTAGCACCTGCGTTAGCAAGATCACTTGATCGGATACTCATATGGGGGGATCACGAACCGCCCCGATGTCCTGTCGGCGGCTCGCACCGAACTCGGCGAAGTTGCGCCGCCCCTGTGTGAGGCTCAGCTCGTAGTTGGGACCACCTCGCACCGCGTCGGCGTCATGGTCGTCCTGGCCGTCGTCCTCCCAGAAGCACACCGGGCAGATCTCGTACATGCCCCGCTCCTCAAGCGTGAGGAACCCACAGCACGGACACGGATAAGGCTCGTTGCCCTTCGGTCGGTGGATGTTCATAAACACCACTTGCCTAAGGTAACGCCCTCGTCGACCGACCCGAAGTGTCGGTAACTGATCACCTCATTACGAGTTAGGGGCAAGAGCTACTCTGGCGCTCCTTCACGCAGCCGAGGCGGTAGATCTGGGCTGTTACCGTATGGTTACGTCAGGCTCATTGCTGTAACTAGTCACGGATCAAGTATCGGGTATGCATGGCGTCCAGTAGCTCCCTATCGAGTTCTCGCCCAGTGATCCGACCCGCGATGACAAATGCCGAAGCGATGCTCTCCGTATCGGTGATGGGATCTTCCGGATTCTCGCACTCCGGGTCCGTCGGATCCTCACATCCGAAACGCAGGCCATGTGCGTAGGGCTCCAGCTCAGCAGGGACGTCCCCCGCCGTGAGGGGCATATTCGCCACAATCCGCCCATCGACCATGTAGGTGAGCCGCTCGGCACCGCCGCTGTGCCAACCGATGTTCAGGGCCCGCCCTCCGTCTCGCGACAACGCCTGCAAGGCGTCATCGTGCCAAGCATGAATCATGTACGGCTGCAAGACGTGAACCCAGGCGCCAACCTGCTTGACCAAAATGACTCCGTCCCACATGCCGTGAGACTCGTTCAGTCCGCGAGTGTAGTTCTTGAAGCTGCACGGGGTAGCGGAGTCCAGATCGGCGTCAAGGCGTCGAGCGGTCTCTTCGACGCTCAGCCCCTGACACCAGGCCGCGACGAAACCGTTGGCGCTGGATTCCCAATAGGAGACCAGAAGGTCATAGATGCGTTCCCGAGGGTCCACGTCGTCTCCTTAACCATGAGCGATAAGCGGTGCGGACTCGCACGTTACTCGCTCTTCTTGGTCACCTCGCAGGCCCTCGATCCATCGTGGAGCGGAGGGCGGCAACGCGTGCCAGGGGCGGCGAGTGCGTTCGGTGCGGCAGGTGCTCGGTGTGGCGGGCGTTCCGGAAGATAGTGAAAGACGCCGGGCTGCCCGCGAAGGACTGGACGCCTCGGGAGATGCGGCACAGCTTCGTCTCGCTGCTGTTCGCCTCCGGCGTCTTGGGGTGATGCTTTACAGGCAGCCTCACGCCTCATCCCATTCACCCCGCACCCGAACAGGGACCAGCGAAGCGAACCGATCGACCGGGAATCGACGTCTATGAACTGTGAAGCTTTCCACTTCGATCGGTCTCGGCCTCACGGCGGCCGGGGTGTGCGTGGCGGCCGTGCTCTTCTCGGGAGCGGTCGGCGAGTCATCGCCCGTACCGGCCACCTGCCCGCACCGCTGGGGTGGC
>NZ_JBEXUE010000287.1:0-13104 GCF_040614275.1 Streptosporangium sp. NPDC006013 | reverse complement strand
GCCCCAAGCTTTCACACCCGACGTGACAAGCCACCTACGAGCTCTTTACGCCCAATAATTCCGGACAACGCTTGCGCCCTACGTATTACCGCGGCGCCCGCCGACACCTGGGTCGAGGTCACCGGCATCTGGATCCCGCAGACCTTCGGCAAGATGACCACCGGCGTCATCTACCCCCAGCTCACCGGCAAGAGCCTCACGAGGATCGAGTCCCCCGACGAGCAGTACGAGTAACGCCAAAAAGCATGTATAAGCTCAGGCTCCCCTTCCCGAGCATGGTCGACCACCAGGCAATACGACGTCATCAGGTCTTGACAGACCATCCACAGATGCCGGTGATCCACCGCTGATTCGGGCCGGTCCGGGAAAAGCCCAGTCGACTCAACATTCCCACTGCCCCGTGCCCGACCGGCACACACTGGCCCAGGCGCGGCTCGGCACGCACGCGGTGAGCTCCATAGGTGCCATGGGGTTCCGGCAGACCTCGATGATCAGATCGGCCAGCAGGCGTGCCAGATCGTCCGGGGCGGGCCGCGCCAGGCATAACAGCCGGAGACCGACCAAGACCCGCAGGACGCGGCAGCCCGTCTTGACCGAGATGCCCTCATCGGTGCGCGATGGGAAGACCCCGTCGCGTATCGGACCGGCGTCGTGGCTGATCTCGCTCACGTTGTTGACGATCACAGCCATGCACAACCCGCACGGTTACCCGGGAGACGGTTGAGCAGCGTGGTCGCGCCCGCGTCCAGGAACGCGGACAGCACTGTCACGAGGAAGCGTGCGGCGATATGGCGGATCGTCACCACCCCTCGTTTCGCATATGAAAACGATTATCGCTATCATGACACCACCCATCCCCCTCAGGAGTGAAGACACTTGGCCAGAAACGACGTAAGACCGGTGATCAAGCTGCGATCCACGGCGGGCACCGGCTACACCTACGTGACCCGCAAGAACCGCCGCAACGCCCCCGACCGGCTCACCCTGCGCAAATACGACCCGGTCATCCGCCAGCACGTGCTGTTCCGAGAGGACCGCTGAAGCGATGAAAAAAGACATCCACCCCGACTACCACCCCGTGGTGTTCCGCGACCCGAGCGCGGGCTTCGCCTTCCTGACCCGCTCCACCATCACGAGTGGCAAAACGATCGAGTGGGAGGACGGCAACACCCACCCGCTCGTCGACGTCGACGTCTCCTCGGCCAGCCACCCCTTCTACACCGGCCGCAGTCGCGTCCTCGACACCGCGGGCCGGGTCGAGCGGTTCAACCAGCGCTACGGCAAGACCTGACCCCGCCCCCTTCGGGAAGGAAACCGCATGTCCGCCCACTGCCAGCTCACCGGCGTCAAGCCGGTGTTCGGCAACAACGTCTCCCACTCCCACCGGCGCACCCGCCGCCGCTGGAGTCCCAACGCCCAGCCACGGCGCTACTGGCTGCCCACCGAGGGTCGCTTCGTACGGCTGACGCTCAGCGCCAGAGCCGTCAAGACCATCGACAAGATCGGCATCGAGGCCGCCGTGGCCCGCATCCGCGCCCGGGGAGAACGCATCTGATGGCCAAGAAAAGCAAGATCGCAGCCAACGAGCGACGCAAACTCGTTGTCATCCGCTACGCGGAGCGCCGGGCCGAGCTCAAGGAGATCATCCGCACCGGCTCCCCCGACGAGCGAGCCCAGGCCGTCCGCGAGCTGAGCCGCCAGCCGCACGACGCCAGCGCCACCCGCGTGCGCAACCGCGACAGCACCGACGGCCGCCCCCGCGGACACCTGCGCAAGTTCGGGCTCTCCCGGATCCGCTTCCGCGAACTGGCCCACCGCGGCGAACTGCCCGGCGTCACCAAGTCCAGCTGGTAGGAGCACCACGACATGGCAGTCCCCAAACGCAAGACCTCCCGCAGCAACACCCGCCACCGCCGCTCACAGTGGAAGGCCACCGCACCCGACCTCGTCCCGATCACCATCGACGGGCACGAACTGCTGGTGCCGCGCCGACTCGTCCGCGCCTACCGGCGCGGCCTCCTCACTCCCTGAGAACCGGCCCACACCCCGAACCCCCACCGTGAACTCGCGCGGTGAACCCCGCACTACGAGAGGAGCTGTCATGTCCGTCCCCGTCGTCATCGTCTCCGGACTGTATCCCCAAGCGCGCTCGGCCTTGGTGGACCGCCTGCTCGCCGATCACCCCAGATCGGTGGCGATCCACCACGACCTGCGACAGGTGAGCACCGGGCGCGTGGAACGCATCGTGCGCGACGCGTCGGGGACGCTGGAAGAGCGGGAAGTGCGGCTCGCGCACGGCTGCGTCACCTGCACCGTGCGCGAGGATCTCATTCCCGTCCTGTTGTCGCGGGCGGACTCGGCGCCGCTGTTCGTCGTGGAGCTGTGGGATTCGGTCGAACCCCGGACCGTGGCCGAAGCCCTCGCCTGGCACGAGGACACCGTGCACCGCCTGCGCCTGACCGGGGTGCTGACCGCGCTGGAGGCGGCGCAGATGACCGACGACATCTGCTGCGACGACACCCTCGCCTCCCGCAGGAAACACGCCGCAGGAGGCGACGAGCGTCACCTGGCCGAGGTACTCACCCGCCAGATCGAGTACGCCACCGCCCTCGTCGTGTCCGGTGAGCAGGCCGACGACCTCGAGCTGGCCCTGGCCGTGCTCAACCACCTCGCCCCCACCACCCCGGCCGGTCCCCCGGACATCGCTCTGCCCGCCGTCACCGGTGCGGGGATCGACGTGGAGATGCTCGGGGCCCGCGTCGACCCGGCGACCGCCCAGCTGCCCTGCGACGCACAGACCGGGGAGATCTCCACCGTCGTCTGGCACCGGCTGCGCCCCCTGCACCCCCAGCGGCTCTTCGACGCCGTCGACGAACTGGTCACCGAGACCGTCCGCAGCCGCGGCCGGTTCTGGCTGGCCAACCGGCACGAGCGCCTGCTCGGCTGGGACGCCGTGGCGGGCGTCATCACCGTCGAGGACGCGGGCCCCTGGCTGGTCACCCTGCCCGAGGCCGTCTGGGAGATGGAGAGCCCCGCCCGCCGCATGGCCGCCACCCTCGACTGGACTCCCCAGCTCGGCGACCGTGTCCAGCACCTCGTCTTCACCGGCCCCGACCTCGACCGCGACCGCATCCACCGGCTTCTGGATTCCTGCCTGCTCACCGAGGCCGAGACCCTGGCCGGCTCCGACGTCTGGGCCGGATACCCCGACCCGTTCGCATTCGTCCTCGACCTCGACCTGAAGGAGACCTCCGCGTGAAACTTCGCCGCACGCCCCGCAAGAAGACCAATCCGCTGCACGGCGTGAGCCACATCGACTACAAGGACACCGACCTGCTCCGCAAATTCATCTCCGACCGCGGCAAGATCCGCAGCCGCCACGTCACCGGGGTCACCGTCCAGCAACAACGCCGGCTGGCCACCGCGATCAAGAACGCCCGCGAGATGGCCCTGCTCCCCTACGCCTCCACCTCGCGATCCCGCTGATCAAGCCGGGAACAGGCTGGGCGGACAACACCTCAGGCTGGTCCGCCGGACTTCGTGGCAGATCAGCCTGAGGCCGCGATGAACACCCGGCGGTCCGGCCCCCGGTCAGGCGAAGGCCGGCCCGGCCCGAAGCCGTGTGAAAGGCTGTGACGTTCAAGTCCTTCCTGAGAACGGCTGACGACGACGGAAACAGACGTCGTTGACAACGGCGAGGGTGCGAAACCGCACCCCACGTACCTGCGTCGCCCGGTGTGCACGTCGGCGCCCTGGAACTCCGGCACCCGAATCGGCTCGACCGGCTCCTGAAGATTCAGCACCGCCCTGCGCCAGGTGGCCAACCGCCTCGTCGGCATCCTGCACGGATGCCTCAAGACCAACACTCTCTACGACGAAGCAACCGCCTGGTCACACCACACCAAACCCCTTGCCGCTTGACACCTGACCTCCTGGGATGTCTTTGCGGCTGGTGGCGCCGATCTGAGTGGGGGCCCGGAACAGCGGGCTACGACTTGCGCGCCACAGCCCCGTGCGCGTCGATCCAGGGCGCGTCGTCGGTGTCGGGCCGCCAGCGTGTGATGGGCACCAGCCCCGGCTCGACCAGCTCCATATCCGCAAAGCACTCGGCCAGCTGGTCGAGCCGACGCAGGTAGTACGGCACGGCTCCGCTCTCCGCAAGCTTCTCACTGCCCTCGTTGACCGTCTCGCCCGTGTCGGTCCCGTCCCAGAGCACCAGGTAGCTGCCGGAGGGCACGGCATCCATGACGCGCGAGACGATGGAGCGCATCACCGCGAAGTCCTCCACATAACCGAGGACGCCCATGAACATCACGGCGATCGGCCGGGTGAAGTCCAGGACGTTGCGGGCGTCTTCCACGATCAACTCGGGCTCGTGATAGTCACCGTCGACATAGGCGGTCACACCCTGCGCAGTGGTGTTGCGCAGCAGCGCCCTGGCGTGCACCAGCACCATGGGGTCGTTGTCGACGTAGACGATCCGCGCATGCGGCATGACCTGCTGAGCCACCTCGTGGGTGTTCTGCATCGTCGGCAGGCCGGTGCCGATGTCGAGGAACTGGTCGATTCCGGTCTCCGCGGCCAGGTGATGCACCACCCGGATGAGGAACTTCCGCGACTGCGCCGCCATCGTCACGATCTCGGGGTAGACCGCGGCGACTGCGTCGCCAGCCGTCCTGTCCGCCTCGAAGTTGTCCTTGCCGCCCATCCAGTAATTCCAGATCCGCGCCGCGTGCGGAATCTGCGGCTGGATCTTCGCGGCTAGGTCGCCGCGCCAGGGGATCAGAGGATCAGCCATGTGCTCGAACTCCGAAGGAAGGGGGGAGGTGACGAGAGCCGTGCAAGAGCGATCATAAGCCTCGGCGGCTGCGCGCACCGCCATGACAAGGCATGAAGGCCACGAAAGATCTCTTTACGATGAGTAACGGAGGCAATCTACAAGGTCCACGGCCTCGTCAACGCACTC
Source organism: Streptosporangium sp. NPDC006013 (assembly GCF_040614275.1). Taxonomy (NCBI): domain Bacteria; kingdom Bacillati; phylum Actinomycetota; class Actinomycetes; order Streptosporangiales; family Streptosporangiaceae; genus Streptosporangium; species Streptosporangium sp. NPDC006013. The sequence goes on along the minus strand of NZ_JBEXUE010000287.1, from coordinate 8,138 downwards.
GAATTTCCTGGCCAGTGTGCCGGGCAACAGCATGCTGTACGAACTGCGCCTCCGTTATCCCGACGGCACACTCAAAACGATCAACCTCAGCGTGTTCGGCCCCGTTCTACCACCGGCCCAGACCGTGTACCGCTCGAGTATTGAGTTTCGTAGTCTGAACTGGGGTTACGCGGTTTCTTCCAGGACGCTGCCGACCGTGAACCGGCCGGCGGCAAGCATCGCCATCCGTGCGTCCTGCTCAGGCACGCCGGAGGCGACGAGGAAGCCTCGGCGATCCACCAGGAGCCCGTCGAACGCCAGCAGGAGTTCTGAGCCGACAGGTTCCGCGACGCCGGATGGCAGACCGAGCGCTTCGTCGAGGACATGAAGACGAGCCCGTTCCTCTACTCCCAGGAGATCCTCCAGGTGCGCACCGACACCTGGTCCAAGGGCCGCGTGGCCCTGGCCGGTGACGCTGCGCACTGTCGTCGGGGCGTAGACGCAGTACGCCGGTGGCATACCGGCCGAACCAGCTGATGTGCGCGGTCAGGTAGGGCGACAGTTGCGCGATGTCGGCGGCGGTGATGTCCTCGCCCTTCTCGGGTTGCCAGCCCTCGGCCAGCAGTTGGCGCAGCACGTCGGTCATGTCCAGCGCGGTATGGAAGATCACGCAGTTGGCCATACGCTCTCCGATGACGGGACGTCGGGCCGGGGCAGTGGCACCCGGGCCTCGCGCGCAGGCGTGCGCGTAGGGATGTCCGGAAACCTCAGCAGGGGCCTGCGGGTCGGCGGGCGGCGGGCGGCGGGCGGGATGGCTGCTTACGACGTAGATGCAGGGTCCGAGATTCGGTGAGCATCGGCTCCTGCGGAAACACCAAGAATCCGGGGAACGTGAGCACCCGGATGTCCCCCGGCCGATGAGCAATCGGCCTGGTTTTAGCCTCGACTCCGGTTACTTAGCGTGTGCTTCCAGGAGCCTCAGAAGGTGTCGTGCTTCGCTAAGAAAGCGTGCCAGGCCTCGGTAGGCGCCAAGGGTTGAGCGCGGGTGTTCGACTGGTGAGAAGATCGGGGGTGCTCCGAATAGCAAACGCAGTACTCGCAAGATTACCGAAACCGCTGCACGCATTTGCGCTGAAGCACCGTGAACTGCTGAAGTTCGCGGTGGTGGGTGGAACAGCGTTCTTAGTGGACAACACGGTGTTCTATGGGCTGAAGCTGACCGTTTTGGAACCGAAGCCGGTGACCGCGAAGATCATCGCAGTGCTCGTGGCGACGATCGTGTCCTACGTGTTGAACCGCGAATGGTCGTTCCGGACCAGGGGCGGCCGCGAGCGCCGTCACGAGGCGGCACTGTTCTTCCTGGTCAGTGGCGTCGGTCTAGTGCTCAGCTCCGCGCCGCTATGGATCTCCCGGTACGTATTTCGCCTGGAGACCCCGGATGTGAGCCTGGTGACCCAGGAGATCGCCGACTTCATGAGCGCGCAGATCATCGGCACGCTGATCGCCATGGTCTTCCGCTTCTGGGCGCTCCGGAAGTGGGTCTTCCCCGACGAGAAGGTCCAGTCCGGCAGCGTGCGGCTGGCTCCCACTCCCGATTCCACGGACGAGGCGGCTTGATGGCAGTGAATCCAGAAGCCGTTTCGGCGGCCGGACTGTTTCATGCCGCTGCTGCGCCCCACGAGCCCGGCCCCGCGGATGACCGCCGAACAGATGGCGAACAAAAGTCCCGTAAGTTCGACATAACGGAGCGTTATCAAAGCTCATGATCACGCGGATTTGCTCGGACAGTGCTCATGATCAGCCGCACTTGCTCACGGAATCGCGGACCCTACAGTAGATTCTCAGCCGGGTGACATGTCGACGAAGCGGCTGTAGTGGCCCTGGAAGGCCACGGTGATCGTGGCCGTGGGGCCGTTGCGGTGCTTGGCCACGATCAGGTCGGCCTCCCCCGCGCGGGGGGACTCGCGCTCGGCGGCGTCCTCGCGGTGCACCAGGACGACGAGGTCGGCGGTGCGGGCGACGGCGTCGCACAGATCGGTGTGCAGGTCCGGCAACCGGCCGGAGCCCACCTCGGGCAGGCGGTCGAGGTGGTCCAGGAGATCGAGGAACTCCTCGCGAGCCGGGGCGGGGGCGGGGTCGTAGGGCATGGCGGCCATCCTGTCAGTCCTTTCGGCGTCAGAGTGTGAGGCACAGCGAGCCCGGACGCTCCCCCTGCTGGGCATCGAAGTCTCTCGGAGGTTTGTCGGGGGTGAGTGTTACGGTCGCGCGCATGCGAAGCAGTTACCTTGCGTGGGACGATGCGGTGGACCTGTTCGAGCGGCGGAGGCTACCGGAGGGGACGTACGAGAACCTGTACGAGGAGGAGTACATCCTGGTGCCCGGCCCGGCCTCGGTGACCGGAGAACTCCCCCTCGACGAGCACGAGCGGACCCCGTGGCGGACGGACACGCCCGACGCGGCCACCGGGTACGTCGTGGACGGCGATCTGACCGTAGACGGCAACATCGTCAACGTGGACGACGGCGCCGCCGCGCTGGTCGTCCTGGGGGACCTGCGGGCGAGGAACATCTACCTGGCGGGTGACACGAAGCTGATCGTGCTCGGCCACGTGACGGCGGAGACCTTCGTCGGCGACATGACCGACAAACTGGTGATGATCCACGGCGATCTGCGCACCACGGTGGCGATCTTCTGGAGGGAGTTCTGCCCCGACCTGGTCGCCGGCACGCTCCACGGCAGAACCCTCGCCCCCGCCTACCTCGACCTGCCCACGGCTCCCATCGGCGGCCTGGTCGACCCGACGCCCGATGCCCCGCTGACCGGCCTCCTGGTCCCCGAACTACTGATCAAGGGCGCCGTCAGCCCCGACGACTTCCCTGAGATCGGCATCCGTGGATCCGCCCTCCGTGAGCACCTCCTTTCTGGTCTCCCCCTCACCAGAACCCCCTGATCCACAACCCCTAGGAGCACGCGCTGGAAGGCGCGCCGGGGGCGATGCGGCTCCATTGTTTCTGCCACACGGGTCCGGCCTGGGCGCAGAGCGCGCGAACCGGGTCGCTGTGCGCTCCGGGGTCCCAGAACCGGATCGTGCCGTCGTCGGAGGAGGTGGCCAACCGGCCGTCCGGACTGAACGCGACGGCGAGGACCTGATTGTCGTGGCCGATGATCGGCGCCCCCACCTGCGTCCCGGTCCGCGGGTCCCACAGGCGCACCGCGCCGTCGCGGTGCCCGGTGGCCAGCAGGCGGCCGTCCGGGCTGAACGCCGTTCCGGACGTCCCCGGCCGACCTTCATCGTCGTCCATCCCGTCTAGCCGGCTGACCTGGGCACGACTGCTCACGTCCCACACATGGGTGCCGTCCGACACCGCGGCCAGCAGGCGGCCGTCGCGGCTGAAAGCCAACGAGCGCGCCCCGTCGTCTTCGTCGTCGTCGAGTGGCAGCTCCGCCACCTGGCGGCCGGTCGCGGGGTCCCACAGTCTGATCTTGTCCTCCTTGCCTGCCGTGGCGAGTGTCCGCCCGTCGGGGCTGAAGCCGATCGCTTGCGCCACAAGGAGTATCGGGATCCTGCGGACCGTACGAAGGGTGCGCGTATCGACCAGTATCACCTCGTCTCCGTAGTACGAGGCGGTGGCCAGCAGCGAGCTGTCGGGGCTGAAGGCCAGCACCTTCTCCCCCAGGAGCAGGTAGCCGCCTGGAGACCCGACAACCGCGCCGGTCCGCGGGTTCCAGAGCCGGACGTTGCCGTTGTACTCCCCGGCGGCCAGCAGACGACCGTCGGGGCTGAGAGCTGCCGCGCGAATCATTTTGTCGGGGTTGACGGCCGGCCGCCGGTCGAGGATCCAGCCGGTTCGCGCGTCGATGAGGCGCACTCCCTCGGAGTCCGAGGTGGCGGCCAGCAGGCCGCCGTCGGAACTGAAGGCGAGCGTGAAACTCCGCCCGACCTGCCCTGGTCCTGCGCCTGCGGCGCCGCCCGTCGTGGTGTCCCACAGGCGGACGGTCTGGTCGAGGCCTCCCGTCGCCACCTGCTGACCGTCGTGGCTGAAGGCCGCCACGTACACGACCGGCCGGCTGAACGACGGTGCGTAATCCCTCATACCGGTATGGCCGGTCAGCGGCGAGCCGATCTGTTTGCCGGTGACGGCATTCCACAGCCGGGCGGTGCCGTCCGCGTACGTCGTGGCCAGGGTGCGCCCGTCCGGACTGAAGGCAACCCCGTACGCCGATACGGCCGGTTCCGTCGCCAGAGTGTGGATCGGGCGGCGCTTTCTCCAGTCCCACAGCCGCGGGGCACCGGTCCCGCCCGCGGACGCGAGCCGGTCGCCGCCGGGGCTGAAAGCGAGCGCCGTCGCCCCGTTCGTGTGCCCGGTCCTGATCGAGCCGAGCGGCCGGCCGGCTCGCACGTCCCAGAGATACACGACGCCGTTGTCGCGGCGGGCGACGGCCAGCACGTCGTCCTTCGCGTTGTAGGCCATTGGGGCGGCAGGGTCGACAACGCCCTTGAGCTCCCGGCCCACCGTCCGGCCGGTCCGCACGTCCGATAACCGCACGCTCACCTCATAGGTGACCGCTTCCCGGGTGTAGGCGGCGGTCAGCAGGCGGCCGTCCGAGCCGGGCACCAAGCGGTGACCGGTCATGACGGCGCCGATCCTGCGGCCGGTCGGCGGATCCCACAGCCGGACGGCGCCGTCGCTGCCCTCGGAGGCCAGCACCCGGCCGTCCGGGGTGAACGCCACCTTGGTGACCACGCCCGTATGGCTCTTCAAAGGAGCGCCGAGTGCGCGGCCGGTCGACGGATCCCACAACCGGATCGTGCCGTCGTCGCCGCCTGAGGCCAGCATGCCGCCGGCAGAGCTGTACGCGACCGTCTTGACGTCGTCGGTGTGGCCCACGAGGACCGCTCGTTGTGTGGCCAGCAGCGAGGTCATCGCTCTGGCAGCCTCGATGGTCGGCGAGATCCGCCAGGCCGTGGTGGCCAGATGCCGGGCGAGACGGAGCTCGTCCGTTGTCGCGATCAGCGCGACGAGCCGCCGCGACAGGGCCTCGGCCCGCTGCCGTTCCTCCGCACGGCTGGACGCCACCGCGAACGCGGCGGCCATCAACGCGACGACCATCATCACGGCCAGGGCCGCGAACGCGCCCTGGCGTCCGCGCCTGACCCGCTTGGAGGCCCGCACCCCTTCGCGCAGGAAGTCGGCGGCGTGGTCGGGCAGGGAAAGGACGTGCGCACGGGACTGCCAGTGCTCTTGTGCCAGGCGGGCTTGCTGCAGCCGGGTGCCGGTGTAGAGAAAGGAGGAGTCGCGGTCCGCCGTGTCCCATTCGCGTGCGTCGCGCACCAGCTCGTCGTAGGCGACGCGGTCCTGCTGCTCCTCGGTCAACCAGGCGGCCAGTTTCTGCCAGCCGGTCAGCAGCACGTCATGGGCCAGTTCGACCATGACCGTCTCCGGGGCGGGGTCGGCGGATGACGAAGATGTCTCGGTCGGGCGGCTGAGGACCAGCAGGCGTTGTCTGGTGAAGGCGTTCAGGACGTGCTCGACCTCCTCTGGCCGCGCGGGCTCGCACGCCTGCAGGAGATCCTCGCGCGCCATCCTGCGGCGGACCGCCGGGCCGTCGGCCCGGGAACTCGTCAGCAGCAGAAGAGCGTCACGAGCCACGTCCCGGTGCCGGTCGTCCTTGAGCCCGGCGTACACCGCCTCGGCGGTGTCCTGCACCGCATGCGCCACGCCGCCCGCCCGGTCGTAGCCGTCGCGCGTCAGCCGGGCGTTCCCGCGGTTCTCCCAGGTACGCGCCATGGCCAGCGACAGCAGGGGCAGGTCGCCGATCTCCGGCCCGCTGCGGTGGTGGCCCACCAGCTCGCGTACCACCTGCTCAGCCAGGCCTTCCTCAACCTCCAGCCCCGCCACGGCGGCAGGGCCGGTGATCGCCCGCGACAGCTCGTCAGCGCTCATCGGCCCCAGTACGAATGCCCGCTGCTCCAGCGCCTCGGCTAGCACGGGATAGGCGGCGCACCGGTCGACAAAGTCCCCGCGGACGGCCGTGATCACGACTGCGCCGGGCTCTCCGTCCATGGTCTGCGGGACGGTGGCCATCGCGTCGAGCGCGGCCAGGAACCGCAAACGCTCCTCCTCTTCTCGCACACCTGCCCCAGAGCCGGGCAGGAACAACTCCTCCAGCTGGTCCACGACGACGATCGCCCGCCGCGGCCCAGCCCGGCGCGCCTCGCCGGCCTCTCTCCGCAGCGCCTCGTCAGCCAGCAGGACTTCGTGCAGCCGCCGCACGGCGTGCTCGGGGTCGTCCCACAGACGAGCCAGCACCACGTCGGGATCAGCCCGGCAGGGAACGGCCAGGGCCACCGCCAGCTCACGCATCGGCTGCTGCGAAGGGGTGAGGACGAGGGACGGCCACTGCCGTACGGACTGCATCGACGCGATGAGCCCTGCGCCGAGCCCCGGCAGGAGCCCGGCCCGCAGCAGCGAGGACTTCCCCGCTCCGGAGGCGCCGGTCACGACGATCGGCCCCGGATGCCGCACCTGCGCGGCGACCATCGCCGCGAGCCGCCCCGTCGCCCGGCCCCGCCCGTAGAACACACTGGCCTGTTCCGCGCCGTACGGCACCAGCCCCTGGTACGGGCACTCGCCCGTCCACGGCTCGCGTCCCACGCCATCGGGATCCCATTCAAGTGGAGCCACGTGCCGCAGGGCGACCGTCACCGACTCCCTCAACGACATCACCATCGCCATCAGCCGCTCGTCGCGGTTGCGGTCGTGGTGCTTTTCTGCGTCCTGCTGGTAGAGCCGCTGCTCGATCCGCTCCGCGGCGGCTCCCAGCTGTTCCAGCAGCGGCGTGAAGGAGTCAAACTGTTCACCGAGCTGGGAGAAGCCGGCGACCAGCTCCTGCAAAAGCAGCTCGTCGCCCCGCTCCACCGCCTCGGCCACCACCATCTGCACGACGCCCACCTCGTGCAGGACGCTCGACATGGTTGTCGCCAGGTCGCGGGCGCGCTGGTCGCCTGCCTGGAGGGCCTCCTCCAGTAGGGAGGCCAGCTCTCGCGACACCGCCGAGGACGACGTCGGGCCTTCGCCGCCACGCCCGCGCGCCACCGCCAGAGCCTTGCTGATCACCTCGCTCAGCAGATTGGCGCCCACCGAACCCGCCGCGCCGGCGCCCGCAACCAGCAGCGGCAGCTCCAGGCCCGCCACCGCCACCGGCGCGAGCGTGCTCGCGCACAGGCCGACGAGAGCCACGCGCGGCGCCGCCCGTGCCGCTGCCCGGCCGGATCGGCGCGCAAAACCGGCCACCCAGGCACGGGCTCCACGACGCGCGTGCTCCCGGACCAGCCGCCCCTGCTCCTCGGCGGAACGCGCCACATCGTCCGGCCCGGCGTTCTCCTCGGTGTTCTGATCGGTGTTCTGCTCGCTCGGCACGCTGCTCCACCGGTTACTCGGCCGTAAAACCTCCGCTCAGTCCTATCGCGCCGGGGACGGCCCTCGCTACAGAACCATGAGCGGACAGGCCAGCCTCCGGTCTTCGCCGGACGATCAGGAGCGTCCGGCGAAGACCGGGGAGTGCGGTCCTTTCACGGCATCGCCTTCTCCGTCCGCCAAGCGCTCGCTCTCGGACAGAACCTGCAGGGCCTGGCTGTCGTCGGGATCCTGCTCGGCTCGCATCCCGGCCGACCTCAGCCCGGCCGTGTATGTGCGGAACTCCTCCTCGGCATCGACCTCGGGGCCCGTGAAGGCCACCGCGAAAGGCTGACCTGTCTCTCCGCTCTCCACCACGAACCCGTCCTGGTCCTCGCCGAACTCTGCGAGACCCGCCCCGCGCAACGCGTCACGGACCCGCTCGGCATCGCGATCACGCTCACTCCACAACGGCCTGCGTCCCCGGCCGTACCCGAACCTCGGCTCGTCACCACTCATGATCTCAACGTAGACACTCAGCGGCAGCAGTCCAACGCGACAGCGGGCGCACTAGTTCTTCTATCCACACGGAGCGCGCACATCCTCTATCGCCCGAAGCTGCGACGTGCGGAAACAGGATCACCAGACGCATACGAACAGAAAGTCAGGGTGTGTCCAGTTAACGGTGTAACTCGGTTTTGAAATTTCTCTATCGAGAACTCGGGGACAGACGACCTTCGAAGGTGATCGCGAAGGCGTTCA
>NZ_JBEXUE010000286.1:0-13106 GCF_040614275.1 Streptosporangium sp. NPDC006013 | reverse complement strand
TGCCGCTGCCAGGGTATTCCCCGACGAGGATGGGCTGGACGCCTTCGCGCATGCGACCGGCGTACAGGCGACTACCCATCTCCCGGACGAGGTGGATGGCCAGCGCCGAGGTGGCGGCGAGCAGTCCGGCGCCGATGGAATGTTTCATGGCCTGTTGGACGCGCACCGCGCCCGCTTTGTTGCCGTACCGGGCATTCGACACGGGAGGAATGTTCACGCCATCGGGAGACCGAGTGAGTATTTCTTTCCTCCGGAACCGTTTGGTAATCGCGGCGCTCGACGAACTCAGGGCGCTGGGCGCCGAACGGGGGCCGGCCCCTGACCTGCCTGGCCTGACCCGGTTGTGGGCCTGCCGGGGGCGAGGCGGACGGGTGCCGCTCGGCTCCGCTACGCGGCGACCCTCCGGGAGGCCGTGGAAACGGCGCGGCGGAAATCCCCGGTGTCTCATCGCCGGGGAGCGGGTCCGGTCAGGACAGGTGGCGAGACCACCACTCCAGTACCGCCTCGAAGCGCTGCAGGCGGTGCTTCGGGCGCCCGCCGCGGCTGAGCTCGTGTCCTTCGCCGGGGAAGAGCAGGAACTCGGCGGGGGTGCCGTTGCGGCGCAGCGCGACGAACATCCGCTGTGCCTGCTCGACCGGGCAGCGGAGGTCCCCCTCGGAGTGGACCACGGCGAACGGCAGCGTGATCCGGTCGGCGTGGGAGAGCGGGCTCATCGCGCGCTGCGTCTCGATGTCGGGGCCGCAGTAGGCCTCGGCGAAGTACCAGCCGATGTCGGAGGAGCCGGTGAAGGAGTCCCAGGCGTTGACCGCGCGCTCGCTCCAGGCAGCCCGGAACCGGTCCCCGTGCCGGGCGGCCAGCCAGCTCGTCATGAAACCGCCGTAGGAGCCGCCCATCACGCCCACCCGTCCGGCGTCGCACTCGGGTCGCTCCAGCGCGGCGTCGAGCAGGGCCAGCACGTCGTCGGCGTCCACGGTGCCCAGCGCGCCGATCACCGACCGGCCGTGCGCCTGTCCGTATCCGGAGGAGCCGCGCGGGTTCGGCAGGACCACCGCGTACCCGGCGCCCCTGTAGACCTGGGTCTCGTCCAGGAAGGCCCACCCGTGCTGGTGGAACGGGCCGCCGTGCACGTTCAGCAGGACGGGATGCGGGCCTTCGCCCTCGGGCAGGGCCAGCCAGCCGTGGACCGGGTAGCCGTCGGCGGAGACGGCGGTGATCTCCAGCAGCGGGCCGATCCCGGCGAGGGTGCCGGAGAAGTCCGTCAGCGGCCCGTCAGGGGTGACCACCTCGCCGGGGCTCACGGGGGTGGACACCACCGCGACCACCTGCTCGCCGTAGGAGGTGAAGGATTTGACGCTCGCCCGCTCGCCCAGGACCGGGACGAGTTTCTCCAGTGGCGCGTCGAGGGCGCCGGAGGGGACCAGCCGCAGTTCGACCGCGCCGCGCACCCGTACCGCGACCAGGACGCCGTCCCGCAGCGGTACGGGAGGCAACGGCTCGCAGTCCACCGACTCCTCCTCGGTCAGCCGGGTCCCGGCCGCCGTCCTGGCCGCTGTCTCGCCGGTGATCCGCAGTGGCGCGCGGTAGAGGCCGGCGTTGTGGGCCACCGCGTCGAGTCCGGAGAACTCCGTGCCGAGGTAGAGCACCTCCCCGTCGGGCAGGGCGACGGGATGTTCGGCGGAGCCGTCGCTGCGCACCGCGAGGATCGGGGCGCCCCCGCCGGCCGGGACGGCGTACACGTCCGTGTGCAGGCTCTCGCCGTCGAGGTCGCGGGGGGCCGAGACCAGCACGTGCTCGCCGTCCGGTGTCCAGCAGGGGGAGTCGACGTCGTAGGGTCCCTCGGTCAGCCGTACCGGCACCGGGATGTCCGCGAGGGCGTTGACCACGAACAGGCTCTGCCGCCGGTCGAAGGTGAAGCCGATTCCCTCGGTCAGGTAGCGGAACCCGGTGATCCGGCGCGGCGCCTCGGCCTCGGCGCCCATGCCCTCCTCGGTGCCGTACCGGCCCGGTTCGGCGACCCGGGCGACGAACGCGATCCGGCGCGAGTCCGGTGCCCAGACCGGGACGCCCGCGCCCAGCGGCAGGTCGGTGACCGGCCGGCCCTCACCGCCGCCGGTGGGCATCACGAGCAACTGCGGGCTGCCGTCGCCGGCGCGCAGGAAGGCGACCCAGGCACCGTCGGGGGAGATGCGCGGCGCGCTGTCGCGGTCACCGAAGGTGAACCGGACGGGCGGGCCGTCCTGCGGCACCCGCCACAGGCTCCCGGAGTAGGCGTCGGCCTCCAGATCGGGCCGGGCCACGTCGACGAGAAGGAGATCGCCGTGGCGGGTGACGCTGCCGGGCACGTTGAGCAGGGCGAGGTCTTCTGGACGCATGGTTGACGACGCTATCACCGTTTTAATCTTTTATATGAGTATTTAATGCCCTGTTTTGGCTGGTCGTTGCGCTGTTCCCGTTCTTTGGGGAGGGGGATTTCTTGTCAGAACTCATTGAATGAAAAGACCGGCCGGTCATTGATGGTGGGGGCCGCTTTTGCCGGAGACATCGGTTTCATCCGGCCGGCGACAGGCGGGGCGAGCCACCGGCTGGTGCTCTCCCCGGCCCGTCGCCATCGGTGGGTCCGTCTACCAGGGGATGGGGCCCTCCTGCGAGCTGAACGTGCCGGTCGGGCCGTCGTCGCCGAGGGTCGCCATCCGTACGGCCACCGCCGCGCCCTCGGCCGCCGTACGGGTTCCGGTGTGGCCGGTCAGGTCGGTGGCGCAGTGGCCGGGATCGACGGCGTTGACCAGGATCCCGGACCCGCGCAGCTCGTTGGCGTAGAGCACGGTGAGCGCGTTGAGCGCGCTCTTGGCCGAGTTGTAGGCCAGCATCGGCCACGCGACGTTGAGGTCGTCCCCGGCGGAGGTGAGGCCGACCGAGGCCAGCCGGGTCGTCATGTTGACGATCCTGGCCTCGCCGGACGCCCGCAGCAGCGGGATCATCGCGTGGGTGACGGTGACGACCCCGAAGACGCCCACCTCGTAGGTGACCCGCATGTGCTCGGTGGTCACCTCCGCCGGGGCCACGCCGAAGTCACCGCAGGTCGCGGCATTGTTGACCAGTACGTCCAGCCGCCCGAACCCCTCACCGACGATCTTGGCCGCGCTCGCGGCCGCCGCCGGGTCGGTGACGTCGAGCAGTACGGGACGGGTGCCCTCGGGAGCGTGGCTCTCGTCGCGGACCCCGGCGAACACGGTCATCCCGCGCTCGGCGAGCTGCCGGGCGATCTCCCGGCCGATGCCCCGCCCGGCCCCGGTGACCAGTGCGATCTTCACAGGTTCTCCTTTTGTTCAGTGCGCACAGTCTGGGTGCGGCCTCTTGGAAGCGACCTGTGGATCGCTGTGGATCGGTTAGGGCGCGCCGCGGCGAGCCGGTTCAACGGCGAACGGGGCGTGGCCGCCGGGTGCGCCCGTCGGGCTCCGTCCGGACTCTCAGCCGGTGGAAGGCGAAGCCGGCACCGCCGCTGAGGCGGGCCAGGCGCACCTCGGGCTCCTCGCGCGCGGGCTCGGCGCCGGGATCGATCACGGCCTCGTAGGCGTGGCGCTCTCCCTCGCGGGCCGGGACCGGGACGCACCGGGCACGCGGGTTGACCGCCTGGACCACCGCGTCCAGGGCACGGTCGCCGTCGCCGCCGAGCTCGGCCAGCCAGGTGAGCGGGTCGGCCTCCCGGAAGATCGGTGAGTCGGTGAAGCCGAATCTCACCCGGAGCGGCCCGGTGACCTCGACGTCCAGGCCGACGTAGGAGCCCGGCTGAAAGGTCGGATGCAGTTGCAGCACCCTGCCGATGGCGGCGGCGTCGTCGCCGGGGACGTTCATGGCCGTGTGGAGTCTGCCCGCGGTGAGGCCGGCCAGTCCGACGAGCACCCGGGGCCCCGCGCCGCGGGCGGCCGGCTCGCCGTAGTGGTCGCTCATGCTGAGCAGGTAGCCGCGGAAGAGCAGGTGGCTCTGAATCGCCACCTCCTCCAGCGCGGTCTGCAGCGCCGCGTGCGAGAGGTCCTCCAGCTGGAAGTCCGTGTCGAAGGGGCCACCGTAGTCGTCCAGCCCGCCGGGCTCGGCGGAGAGCCTGCCCGAGGTGATCGGCAGCCGGGCGAGCAGCGACCCCGCCACCGAGGCCTGGTTGGGGTGCGGCGCGAGGAGCTCGGCGGCGTCGGAGATCTCGACGCGCCAGTGGCAGTGCGGCGTCCGGCCGGGCGGTACCCGGGGCGGGCGGTGCACCGGCAGGAACCTCGCGCGGGGGTTGGTGGCCGACCCCGTCGCGTCGAAGGTGGGGTCCTCGATGGTGTGGCACATGCCACGGACCCAGTCCTCGCCCATCGGCTCGACGTCGAGCAGCGCGCCGCAGTGGGCCAGTTCGAACTCACCGTGCCGCTCGTCGATCAGCCGCAGCCGGAAGTCCATGAACTGCGGCGGCGCCCCGATGTCGAGCTGGAGGTTCTTCAGGATGGTCGAGACGGTGTCACCCCGGAAACCCAGGGCCTCCTGCATCCTGACCGAGTAGATCGGGCTGGCGGCCGCCCATTCCTCGATGGCGACCCGCTCGGCCTCCTGCCTGCCGCCGAGCTCCAGGACCATCGGGACGCCGACACGGTCCTGCAGGTGGCCGTGGAGCAGCCACTCTCTGCCGAGGACGGCGAGCGCCCCGCGAGAGAGGCGTTCCAGCCGGAAGCCGGGATCGAAGGGGCCTGAGTAGTCGGGCAGCACTGTCACGTCGTGTCCTTCGCCGAACCGGGACCCCCAAACTAGACACGTGTCCAGGTTTTGGTCAACAAAAAACTGAAACGTGTTCTCTTTTGGCTCGCGGCCCGCGCCGTCAGCGCAGGGACGGAATGATCATTGTGACGCCGGGGACGGATCCGATCGAGGCGAGCGCGCCTCCCGCCTCCTGGAGGCCGATGGAACGGGTGACCAGTGCGTCCGGGCGGAGGGTGCCGTCGGCGACGGCCGCCAGCATCGCCGGGTAGGCGCGCGCGGCCATGCCGTGGCTACCGAGAAGTTCGAGCTCGTAGCCGATCACCCGGCCCATCGGGATCGCGGTGAGCCCCGGCAGCAGGCCGATCTGGACGTGGCGTCCCCGGCGGCGCAGGCTCTCGATCGACGTCGCGCATGTGCCGGGGCTGCCGAGCGCGTCGATGGAGACATGGGCGCCCCCCGAGGTGAGCTCCACGACCCGGGCGGGGACATCGGCCTCGGCCGGGGCGGCATTGACGCAGGCGGTGGCGCCGAACGCGCCGGCCATCTCCAGGGCGCCCGCGGAGACGTCCACGGCGATCACCCTGGCCCCGGCCGCGGCCGCGATCATGATGGCGGACAGGCCCACACCGCCGCAGCCGTGCACGGCCACCCACTCGCCGGGCCGCACCTGGCCCACGGCGTTCACGGCCCGGTAGGCGGTGGCGAAGCGGCAGCCCAGGCTCGCGGCGGTGCCGAAGCTCATCTCCTCGGGGAGCCGCACCAGGTTCACGTCCGCGTGATCGATCGCCACGTACTCGGCGAAGGAACCCCAGTGGGTGAACCCCGGCTGGGTCTGACGCTCGCAGACCTGCTGCTCGCCGGCCGCGCACGCCGCGCAGGAACCGCAGGCGCAGACGAACGGGACGGTCACCCGGTCGCCGGGCCGCCACGAGGCGACGCCCGCGCCCACCGTCTCGACCACCCCGGCAAGCTCGTGCCCCGGCACGTGGGGAAGGACCCGGATGTCCGGGTCGTGGCCCTGCCAGCCGTGCCAGTCGCTCCGGCAGAGCCCGGTGGCCTCCACCCGGATCACCGCTCCGCCGGGCGGGGGCTCGGGGGCGGGCACCTCCCGAACCTCAAGCTCGGCTCCAAAATCGTCGAAGACCACCGCTCGCACCCGTGCACACTCTCTTCCGGCTACCGGCCGCCGCCTCTCGGCCCCACTCGGACCTGACACTACTCAATCAGGTCCCGGCCACCGTTCCCTTCGCGGCGCCCGCGAGGCATCGTGGGAAGCCAGGGGAGACGCGGCAAGGGGCCCCGTACGTGCCATGCGTCCTCGTCTGCGGAGGGCTGTGACGAAAGCACTGATTAGAAGGCGCAAGCTGGGAGAGAGGGAGGGAGCACGAGGACCAACTGATCGGACGGTGTGATGGGGCAGAAAGTCGACAAGGACCGTTACTCCGAGGTGGAGTTCATCCGCTTCGGGGAGAGATTGGCGGAGCAGCTCGGCACTCTCCGCGAGGTGCTCGCGCGGCCCGGTTTCGGGGCCGGTCCCGTGACGATCGGGGCTGAGCTGGAGATGTTCCTCATAACGCCCGACGGCCGCCCGCTGCCCCGCAACCAGGAGGTGCAGGCGGTCGCCGCCGACGACCGGCTCACGCTGGAGCTGGGCAGGTTCAACCTGGAGGCCAACCTGACCCCGCTGCCGATCGCCGGGCGGCCGTTCACCGCCATGATGCGCGAGATGCGGGAGATCATGGCCGTGGTGGACACGGCGGCCGAGACGCAGGGCGGGCAGGTCGTGGTGATCGGGATCCTGCCCTCACTGAGCGAGTTCGACTTCACCCACGAGGCGCTGAGCGGTGAGGGGCGCTACCGAGCGCTGGCCAGGGGCATGCGACGGCTGCGCACGGAGCCGTTCCGGGTGCGCATCGAGGGGGTCGAGCTGCTGGAGCTGGAGGTCAAGGGGGTGATCCTGGAGAGCGCCAACACCTCCTGGCAGGTCCATCTCCGCACGCCTCCCGCCGACTTCGCCCGCGTCTACAACGCCGCCCAGCTGGCCATCGGCCCGGTCCTCGCGGTCAGTGGCAACTCACCCGCCTTCCTGGGCAGGCAGCTCTGGGAGGAGACGAGGATCGCGCTGTTCGAGGAGGCCGCCGACGACCGGGACGTCGAGCGGCTCGACCGCAGGGTCCGGCGGGTGGCGTTCGGCTCCTGCTGGGCGCAGAGCGCCGAGGAGCTGTTCGAGACATGCGTCCGCGACTACGAACCGGTGCTGCCGATGAGCTCGGTGCCGGAGGAGGTGCCCGAGGGCGGTGTCCCGAAGCTGGCCGAGCTCCGGCTCCACCAGGGCACCGTGTGGCAGTGGAACCGGCCGGTCTACGACCCGGTCGGCGGCGGCCATCTTCGGGTGGAGATGCGCGCCCTGCCCGCGGGGCCGAGCGCGGCGGACATGGCGGCCAACAGCGCGTTCCTGCTCGGGCTGACCGCGGCCCTGGCCCTCCATCCGGTGGAGGAGTTCCCCTTCGCCGGGGCCTACCGCAACTTCTACCGAGGCGCGATCCACGGCCTGGACGCGCCGCTGAGCTGGCCCGGCCTGCGCGAGGAGGTCCCGGCCTGGCGGCTCGCCCTGGACCTGCTGCCGGTCGCCGAGGCCGGTCTCGGCAAGATGGGCGTGGAGCCGGGCGAGATCCGGTGGGCGCTGGACATCGTGCGGGAACGCGTCACGCGCCGCCGTACCGGTGCGATCTGGCAGCGGAAGGCGCTGGCGGGCATGGGGGGCGACCAGGCGGCGCGGGCGCGCCTGGTGAGCCGGTACCGGGAACTGTCACGGACCGGGGAGCCCGTCCATACCTGGCCCTTTTAACTACAAAAGGGATTTGAGTAAAGGCATACTCATGAACTCCGTATCTTGATCCGCCGATCCTGGCGAGACCGGACAAGGAGACCCCCACATGAGTCAGATGAAGGCCGCACCGGCGGAGCCGTTCGGGTTGAAACGGGACGCCGGCGGCCTCGCGGCCGGGATCAAGGTCCTGGAGAAGGAACTCCAACGGGTCTCCCTCGACACCGTGCTGGCCAAGGCCAATCGCGTCGCGGCCAGAAAGGGATCGACCGGTGCCGGGGCGTTCGCCAAGATGACTCCCAAACCCGTTGACTGGTACTGCTTCAACGCGGACGACAACGTCACCAGGGAGTGGTACCCCCAGGGCCTGACCTCCGCCTCCGACGCCGGGATCGGCGGGAACACGTTCGTGGTGAGCTGGTACCACTCGCCGACGTCGGGGGCCGAGCGGGGTGTGCGCCTGACCTTCCTGAACACCGCGACGCTCCGCTACCGGCACGTCCTGCTGGTGCGGGTCGCCGCCGACGGGAACATCGCGCCGATCAACATCCACGCCGGCGGCGTCGCCTGGTACGGCGGCCTGCTGTACGTCGCCGACACCACGCGGGGCCTGCGGGTGTTCGACACCCGGCAGATCTTCGAGGTCAACGGGGAGGGCACGGCCGAGATCGGCAGGAAGGGCGGCAGTTACGAGGCGTTCGGCTACCGGTACGTGATGCCGCAGACCGACGCCTGGACCACCACCAGCGGCACGGTGCGCTTCTCCTACACCGCCGTCGACCGCAGCAGCACCCCCCACACCCTGATCTGTGGCGAGTACGTCGACACGGCGGGCACGGCCGGACGGGTGGCCCGCTGGTCGCTGACCGCGCAGGGGACACCGAACGCCCCCGCCGGCGGCGTCGTCCAGGCCGTGGACGCCTACGCGCTCCCCGTGAACAAGATCCAGGGCGCGCTCTCCTACAACGGCACCTGGTACCTCAGCCAGACCGCGGGCGCCGCGGGGAACGGCACCCTGGTCGTGGTCGGTGACACGGTGCGCAGACGGCCCTACCCGGTGGGGCCTGAGGACCTCACCTGCGTCCGCGACAAGAAGACGCTGTGGAGCGTGACCGAGTTCGCGGGCCGCCGGGTGGTGTACGGCGTGCCACTCTGAGCGGCGGGCCGCCTTTCCCCGGAACGGGGACGAAAGGAGCGGACGGCCCCGACGCGGGGCGCCCGGTCAGTGCAGGGAGCCACCGACCAGGCGGAGATCACCGCCCAGCGAGACGGAGACGGCGGTGGTCACGATCGCCGTGAGCGCCTGGGCGGACACCGAGACGGGCATGGAGGGCCTGGCCTCGCCGAGGACCTGCTCGGGGCTGTACGGCAGGTGCACGAAACCTCCGCGGACCCCCGGCCGCTCGGTGGCGATCAGGTGCATCAGGCCGTAGAAGAGGTGGTTGCACAGGAACGTGCCGGCGCTCTGCGAGACGCTCGCGGGCACCCCGACCGCCCGCGCCGCCGCCACGCACGCCTTCACCGGCAGCGTGGCGAAGTAGGCGGCAGGGCCGCCGCGTACCACCGGCTCGTCGATCGGCTGCCGCCCGGCGCTGTCCGGGACGCACGCGTCGTCGAGGTTGACGGCCACCCGCTCCACGGTCACGTCCGGCCGCCCTCCGGCCTGCCCGACGCACACGACCACCGCCGGATCGTGCTCGGCCACCGCCGCGCGCAACTGCTCGAGCATCTCGCCGAACCGGCAGGGGAGCAGCGCGGTCCGCACCCCGGGCACCAGGGCGATCGCCTCCCACGACGGGTTGCCGCCGCCGTCGAGCGGCTCGAACCCGGTGAGCAGGACGCCCTTCATCGGCGGTCCGGAGGCAGGGCGCAGGCGGGGGTGCCGCCGGGCAGGCGGTGCCGGTTGCCGGCGATCAGGCGGTAGAGCCCCTGGGCTGCCCAGCGCAACGGCGGGACCCGCAGCGCGAACCCCAGCGGGCTCCACGGGAGACCGGCGGCGATCAGCAGCCTGGCCACCGCCTGCGCCCCGCCGTGCACACCGCCGTCCTGGACCCAGAGCACCTCGCGCTCGGCCCGTTCGCGTGTCACGCCCAGCGCCGGAAGGTCGGTGAACTGCCAGGGGACGACCAGGGCGCGAACCCCGATGCGGCGCTCGGCGAACCTGACGCTCGTCGTGCAGAAAGCGCAGTCACCGTCGAAGATCAGTACAGGTCGTCCTGTCATGCACCCGACACTACCCAGCGGAACCCGATCAAGGCCCGGCGACCAGGGTGACCGCTATCGGGCGGTGGTCGGAATGTGGGACATCGGGGTTGACCTGGTCCTTTCCGGTGAAACCCGGGGTGACGAGCACATGGTCGATCTGCTCGACCGAGTGTCCCCGGGACGGAATGGTGTTGAACGGCCTGGCCGGGGCGAGGGGGTCGGTCAGGCCCGCGCCGGTCAGCACCTCCCAGGCCCGGTCACCGGGCTGAAGGTTGAGGTCGCCGGCCACGATCACCGGGGCGCCGCCCCTGGAGGCCTCCCTGACGATCCCGCCGAGCTGCTCGACCTGGTCGAGCTCGCGCCAGCCCGGCGGGGGCTGCAGGTGGGTGCCGATCACGGTGATGTCCCCGCCCTGCCAGCGCAGCCCGACCTCCAGCGCCTGCGCGCCGGTCGGTCCGCCCTGAACCAGCACGTGATTCCTTATCGAGGTGATCGGCAGCGTGGTGAGCAGGGCGTCGCCCCACACCTCGTCGGTCGCCGGGGCCCAGATGTAGTGCATGCCCAGCCGCTCGGCGATCAGCCGTACCCCGTCGTGGCCGCCGTTGAGCAGCCAGCCCCGGTCGGCCTCGCTCAGCACCACCACGTGCGGCCGCAACTCCCTGAGCGCGTCGGCCTGCTGCTCCAGGGAGAGCCTGCCGGACTCGCCGTACCCCATCCTGATGTTGTAGGCCGCGACCCGCAGCCCGTCACGCGGTGCCTCCCAGCGAGGCCGCTCCCCCTGCCAGAGGGGCACGGCCGCCACCAGCACGACCGAGGCCACGGTGGCCGCCGCGAACCGCCGGTCGTAGGAGCGGCGCGGCAGACCCGTGCCGCCCGCCAGACCCAGGACCGCGACGACGAGCGCCGCGCCGACCGGCACCCACTGGTTGGAAAGGTAGAGGTCGTAGGCGGCGTAGTAACCGAAGACGAACACGACGAACAGCAGCATGCCTCCTGCCGCGGCCAGGCCCCGCCGCGCCGCCCTGTCCGGGCCGAAGGTCGTCGCGGCGTGCGCCAGACAGGCGCCGAGCGCGAGCTGGCCGATGATCTGCGCGGCGATCGTCCAGCCGGGTGCCACACCGTGGACGCCGTCCACGGTGGCCCTGCCCAGGGTGAACGCCACCGCCGAGGCCACCAGGGCGATGGCGGGCGGGAGCGGGCGGCGCAGCACCGGCAGCGCGGCGGGCGCCGCCGACACCACCGCGAACGCCGCCACGATCACGGCGGCGGCCTGCTGGGCGGATACGGTCGCCGCCTGGGCGTGCGCGGTGTTGCCCGTGTAGAGACCCCAGAGCAGCAGGGCGGGGCCGATGGCCAGCCAGGCGCGGGGGGCACCGGAGTACTCCTCGTCCGGGAGTTCCGCCCGGATCAGGAACAGGCCGAAGAGTCCGAGTTCCACAGCCAGCAGTGCCCACGGGATCGCTCCAGGCCGCCACATCAGGTCGATGCCGTCCAGCGCCGCGTGGATCACCGTGGAGGCCGCCAGGCCGACGATCACCCCGGCCATCACGGGCCGGGCGTCCCGGCCGCCCATCGCGGTCGCCACCAGCCAGACCAGGCCGGCCAGCAGGCCGAGGCTGGCCACGTACAGCTGCGGGTCCCCGCCCCCGGTCAGCTGGAGCGCCAGCCGGGCCAGGAGCAGCAGGCATCCGGCACCGAGGGCGATCAGCCGCGGCTGGACGAGTCTGGCCAGCGGGACGGTCAGGAAGGCCAGGACGAACCAGGAGAGGGCGTACAGGCCCATCATCTCCGCGGGAGTGCTTCCCGCCCGGCCGAAGAGCGTGATCAACGAGGGCAGGAAGACCCGTAACACGTCGACCAGCACGACCACGCCGAGGGTTGTGTCCAGGCGGATCCGCATGCTACCTCCAAAGAACGCGAGCTATCCTCGTCTTCTTCGCGACGCATGACAAGGGCCGGTCCGCCCGGGGAGGGAAGATCCGCCTTCAGGGGGCCGAAGGTTCCTCTCCGGAGTTCCCGGAGTTCGGGGGATGGACAGGCCCGCTCGGAGCGGTCGAGGGGCCGGCGGCCCCGTTGGCGACCCTGTTGGCGGCACTGTCGGTGGCCCCGTCGGTGGCAGAGCCGTCGAGGTGCCGGAAGGCCTCGTGCGCCGAACGGACACTGTCGCGCAGCGCCTGTTCCAGGTGGCCGGCGTCCTCGGTCAGCTTCCCTATCTCCGGTACGGCGAAGACGTCCGCGCCCGACTCCGCCAGGAGTTCCTCATAGCGGGGAAGCCGTGAGCGGAGTATCTCGATCTGCTCGTGGGCGCGTAGCGCCCGCTCGGCGTCGGACACGTGGCCCGCGTAGCGTTCCAGGGCCTCCACCCGCGCGAGCACGGCGGCCTCGCTGGCGGCCAGGGCACGCTCCAGTGGTGCCATGGCCGCGGCCACCTCCGGCGTGCTGCCGCCGTACACGAACTCGTGATGCTCGTTGCGCAGTGCGGAGAGCTTGGTCAGCAGCTGGGCGATCTCCCATTCCTGCGAGGGGAGCATCACCGCGTTGCGCACGTCGTCGAGCATGCCCATGGCGTTGACCCGGGAGCGCAGGATGAAGTCGATCGCCTGCTGGGCCCGTTCGAGCAGCTGGCCGGCGTTGTAGTCGAAGTCCTCGGCGGGCAGCAGGTAGCGGCCCTCGTACCAGCGGGCCTCGCGATACAGGTCGTGCTCGATCGCCTCCAGCTCCAGCGGCTCGCGGGCGGTGAGGAAACCGACGAGGACCACGAGGGCGAGCAGGGCGAGCACGAAGAAGAACAGCTGCCCGGCGTCCGCGAGGAAGAGCAGGCAGGCCAGCAGGAGCGCCGACATCGCCCCTCCGGACCACAGGAAACGGACGGGCAGCCGGGAGGCGGGCTCAGCGGGCTCGGGGCTCCAGCCGGCGCGGATGCGCGACAACATCGATGCGTGCTGGCGGAAGAGATCGGCGGTCCGGGCGGGAACCTCGGGATCGACCACCACTCGCCGCACAGGTTCGCCCCTCCATCCGGTCAGGTTCTCACATCATCGGTCGAGATGGCGGAACGCCTCGTGCGCCGAGCGTACGCTCTCGCGGAGCGCCCGCCGGAGCATGTCGGCGTCATCGCTGAGATGCCCGATCTCCGGTGCGGAGAACCTGGCCGCGCCGGTCTCGGCGACGAGCTGCTCGTATTCGGGCAGGTGAGCTCGCAGGGCCTCGATCTGTCCCTGGGAGAGCAGGGCGTGCTCGGCGTCGGACACGTGCCGGGCGTTGAGGAGATGAATCGTGCGGGTGTCTCGGATGATCGCCGTCACGCTGGCGGGAGTCGCGGTTCTCGCGCCGGTCGCGGCCTGTT
>NZ_JBEXUE010000285.1:0-13116 GCF_040614275.1 Streptosporangium sp. NPDC006013 | reverse complement strand
GCTTCCTCCAGGTCCGTATCTGCGGATGCCTGAATCACAGTACTCATCAGGTGTATCTCCTTGATCAGGAGTTACACCGAAAACCGTACAGTCCCGTCGTGACTGCCAAACCGGGAGCCGCGTGTGGGGTGGCACTTGACGGGCTGCCCCGCTGTGTCAACAAAGGTCACGCAGGAGCAGGTCGAGAATGGCGTCGTGCTCCTGAAAGACGGGATGCTCCGGGGTGTCGAGATCCATCGCGATGATTTGTGCGCCGTAGTGTTCGACAACCTGCGCTGCGATCTCATAGCCGCCCCGATCGAGATCACCCGCATAGCGGAGCACGACACCCTGGTCGGTGGCCAGCTGGAGCAGAGCATGGTCGACTCCACGGAGGTGTCCACTCGTGCTGGCGAGGGGAAGTCGCGCACCACGCACCAGGGCCTCCTCCAGAACAGACGGGTTCTCCACCACCGTCAAGGTCTGCGGGGCGAACTTGGGCGGGTACTCGACCAGGTCCAACAGGGTGAGTGCTATAGGTGCGGTCGCATCGCGGAGTCTGCGATCGATGATTCCGTCGCCGATCACCCGCACATTGTGGAGCAGGACGGTGGCGGACAGCCGGTCGGCGATGATCCCCATTTCGGCGAGCAGAGCGCGGACATGGTCGGGTCGTCTCACCGGGGCTCTGTCGGCGAGTTCGGCGACGGCCCAGACCAGGCGGCTGCCATTGAGGGTGTCCAGGTCGAAGTAGTGCGGGTCCCCCGCGCAGTCGTGGGACAGCTTCGGCAGACTGACGGGCGGTCGTGCGGGGAGTCTGGTGACGACGTCGGCTAGGACGGTGAGCAGGCGTCGAACCGGCCCCTCGTCCTCCCCCAGACCGGCCGATCGCATCCGGGCCACCAGACCCGGCAAGTTGGGGAGCTGCTCGGAGGCGTAAGCCCAGAGATCCTGGCGGAGCTCGGCGGCGTCCTTGCGCAGGACCGCTCGGTTGACCACCGGTCGGCCGGTGGCCCGCTCCGCGAGGGTGGACAGTCGTTGGACTGGTACGCCGAGGATGACCAGGAGTTCTCGGAGGGGGATCGTGGTGATCCCGGCGTTGACCACGACGGCTGAGCGGCCTCTGCGCCGCCGGGTGGTCGTGTCAAGCCATCCACGCAGTTCGGCGATGGCCACGGGTGACAGATCGCGCACTCGTAAGGTGGCGATCTCCCCGGGTTCCTCTCCCCTGCTCAGGCGTTCGTGCACGGCGATCCAGAGCGGGGCAAACGCCGGATCGTCAATGATCGGATTGAGACGTCGACTCACGCCCGGCCGCCTTCGGTGAACGTGAGCAAATGGGGTTCGCCCTGCCCCTCCCAAACCCAGGGAACGGTCACCCGCTGACGTCCGGCGGCCACCACCTCGTGCACCACGGCATGGCCGGTCTCATTTTTGATCATGGGAGAGATGGACGGAGTGGTGGCGAGAACATCGAAGTCCCAGGCACGGAGCAAGCCGAGGACTTGACGGAGGTTAGGTTCGTCGAAGGCCGCGTCGATCTCGTCGATCGACAGCAGCCGCGGTCCTCGATACTGCTCGCTGGAGTACATCGACCAGGCGGCGGCCAGAAGCGGCAACATGGTGGCCAGCCGGCGTTCCCCCGTCGATAGGGACTCCAGAGGGTTGGAGCGGGCGGAGACTTTCCGGAAAGCCTCGCCGCTACCGTCGCCGAATGACGAGTGGGTCACGGAGATGTCCCACTCATGCCAGGCCCGGTAGTCGAAGGTATGGGCGACGCGGTCGGGCCAGGGCTCACCGACGGTTTCGTCCATGCGCTGCCGGAGGATGGTGTACATCTGCGCGAAGGTCTCGTCGGACGGCGGCTGGGTAACGAGGTCGATCATGCGCCGGGCGTCTTCGTCCTCTTTCACGTCCCAGTCCACCTGAACGCCCACTTTCGCGACCCCGGTGCGCACATTGAGCAGGGTGAGGCGAATCTGGCGCACGAGTTCGCGCGCGGCCTCTCTGTGAACCTGGATGTCCTGCCGGAGCTTGGTGAACATCCCGGTCTTCAGGGTCTGTTTGACGTCTTCACGCAGGTCGCTTTCCAACTGGTCGATGCTGGAGCGCAGGGATTGAAGGGCCAGGTGCAGATCATCGCCGCGTACGGCGTCGGGCTCGGCGATCACCGCACGCCTCCATTCGGAGTCGTCAACGGTGATCAACATAACCTGGCGGTTAAACCGCGCCAGTTCGCCGCTGACGATCCGGACGCTGTTTTCCAGCGCGGTCAGGGCACGGTTCCGGTTCTGGATCAGGGCGTTCAGCCGTTCGGTGCTGGCCGGGCGATCGGCCAGCAGGCGGCGGGCCCAGGCAAGGCCGGCAGTGAGATTGGCCAGGCGTCCTGCAGAGTCGACCTGGAGGTCCTCGGGTATCTCGGCGAGCCCTTCCTCAGCGAGGCGGCCCAGGCGGCGCAAACAGAGTTCGCGGTTCCGTTCGGCGGATTCGCGCTGGGGAGCTATCCCTTCGAGAGTGTGCTGAGCGGTGAGCGCCTGGTCTCTGGCCTGCTGCCGCTCCTCGCCTACTTTTCTGACCTGCTCTTTCGCTTCCGCGAGCTGTACGGAGAGTTTCTGCCACGTTGCTGTGAGGTCCTGGTAGGCCACCCCGTGCAGCTCGCGCATCTTGTCAACGGTCGCGCGGGCGCGAGCGGCCTCCAGCCGGGAGGCGGTGGCTTCTTTCGCCGCCCGGCTCTGTCCGTCGGCCGTGGTGTTGGCCGTCTGCCGATCTCTGCGTGAGTGCCCGAGAAGGTCCGCGCATCGCTCTGCTGCCGCGACGCAATTGTCGATGCTCCGGGTCAGGAGCCCTATCGCCGCGCTGTGGTTGTCGAGTGCGTTTTGTACGGTGGGCAGCAAGGATCCATCGGGAAGTTTCGCGGCCCTGTTGAGCGTGCGGAGCGCGTCTTGGACGGCCGTACCAGCGGCTTTGTGCTGCTCCACGGCACTGACAGCAGCCGAACGGGCGCGAGTGACGTCCTCGTCGGCGCGTGCCTCCGCCTCCTGGGCTCCGGCCACCTCGGCCACGCGCCCGTCAGGGAAGCTCGCCCTCTCGGCATCGGCTTCGTCCTGTGCCTGTGCGGCCTCCGCCCGCGCGGTCTCGCTCTCGGCAGCACGTCGTGTACTTTCGGCCGCGCGCTCGGCCGTCTCCCGGACCTTGCGCTCCGCGGAGGTCACGACGCTGCTCGTGTGCCGGAGGTCCTGTTCGGCCTTTTCCAGCCGCGTGGTACGCCGCACGGTGTTGGCGGCGATCTCCGCCAGATACTGCTGGAGCTCGAGGGTCGCCTCGTTGGTGCGGCGGGTGGCGTCCGCTTCTGCGGCGGCTAATTGCTCCGTGAGCTCCTTAAGCCGAGTTCGGGCTTCGACCAGCGACCCGGCACCGGGTATCGAGTCGCGTTCGGCGGCGGCGGCGTCGACGTCGAGCTCGTGGGCCCGCAGGTCACGGCGGGCATCGGATTGGCTTGTCTGCAGCTGTGAAAGCCGCCGCTCAAGACTTGCTACGTGCTCGCCTCGTGCTCGTTCGCGGGCGGTCCGGCCGATGAACCCCGCGCGATAGCCCGCAGGGCACAGCGCCGTGAGGACCCCGTTGGTCAGCGCGCCGGACGGCAAGTCTGTTCGATCCGAGTCCATCGGGATCGCACGGAGAACGTCCCAGACCATGTGCTCGGGAAAGGGCGCGGAAGAATCCGGCCGCAGCAGATCGGCGAGCGTCCTCCCGGTGGCGGGTCGAAGCGTGGTGATGACCAGGTCCCCGGCGACCACCTCGCCCGACGGCATGACCAACGCGTCGAGCAGACCG
Organism: Streptosporangium sp. NPDC006013; assembly: GCF_040614275.1. Lineage (NCBI taxonomy): Bacteria > Bacillati > Actinomycetota > Actinomycetes > Streptosporangiales > Streptosporangiaceae > Streptosporangium > Streptosporangium sp. NPDC006013. Next base: position 9,303 of record NZ_JBEXUE010000285.1, on the reverse strand, counting down.
GACACCAACAGCGCACCCTCCAGCCGATCGGCGTCGCCTGGATGCGTTCCTGCGGCGAAGTCGACCAGCGCCCAGAGCGGTGTCCCGTCGTCGGGTCGCCGCCCGCGCCAGCCGGGAGCTGGCGGGACGGGGGCAGCTCGCCGGGCCTCCACGAGCTCGGACTCCAGTGTGTCGATCTCTTCGGTGATCCGCCGTACTCTTTCCCCGGCGGCTATGACCTGGTGCTGCAGGCCGGGTGATGCGGCGGCGTGGGCCGCGTGAGCGCTCAACCGGACCGCCGCGATGTCGATGAGGTCGAGATCCTCGGCCCGTGACAGTGCACCCGTGTCTGGCAGCGCGATCGTCTGGGGATTCAGATAGACCAGCGAATCACGCCAGGCAGCCACGGCATCGACCCAGTCGCGCGTCGACTGAAGAGCGGCCACCAGGCCGTCGGACCGGCGGGTCGCCGCCTCGGACACCCGGGCACTCCCTGCGGCGATCACCTCATCGCACGCACTTCCCGCCACGACCGCCCGCCGTTCGTCCATCTCGGCCTCAGCTTGGATTGTCTCCCTGACGATTTCGAGCTCCTGCCCGGCGTCTACCAAAACCGCCAGGGCCGTCTCATGATCAGCTCGGGCCTCGGCTACGACTTTCTCCGCCTGAACCGCCAGGGCCGCTGCAGTCGCCGCCTCTTGTGTTCGGCCCGCCAGGTCGATGTGCGAGCGGGCCGTGAGGACGGCGGCGGCCAACCAGCCGTTGAGTCCGTCAATAGATAGACACTCGTTCGCCGAATCCTTCTGAGGACCCAGGAACTCGGCCGATGGAACGGCGAGGTGGGTGAGCCCGGCCGACCATGACGCCAGCGCGTCGCGCAACACCGATTCGGCTCCCTGCCGTGTCTCCGAGGCATCATCGGCACGATCACGCGCCTCGTCCTCAGCTTCTTCCGCCCGCCGCCTGGCATCAGCCAGTGTTCGCTCCACGAGTTGAGTGGCCGCGTGGTCTCGGAGCGTGTCCTGCACTCTGCGGACCTGTTCGGTCCGTGCCACGGCCCATGCCAGCGGAGTGCCGCTCAGGAGGGGGAGTTCCTCCACGGCGGGCGGAGCGTCGAGCTTCGACGTGACGAGCAGATCCAAGTGGGTCAGCAGACGTCCGGACACCGCTTCGGCGCCGAGCGATCCCGAGCTGTGCCGCAGGTCCTGGACGAGGCCTTGGAGATGGCGTTGGGCCGCGCGAGCGAGATCTTCCGACTGTTCCGCCTGGTCGCGAGCCGTGGCAGAGGCTGTCTCCGCTTGTGACGCTCTCGTCTCCGCCTCCGTGGCGGCCTGGCGCAACTCGTTCGCCCGCTGCTCCAAGAGCGGCAGCTCCGCGCCGGCGTGGTCACGCAGAGCCGATACCGCAGCGGAAAGTTCGCCATCGAGCGTCGTCTCCCTGCGGCGGGCCGCCTCAAGCCGGGTCTCGGCTGATGCCATGGCCGCTTCGGCGGATTTCAGCTGCTCTGTGGCGGCTTTGGCCAGCCGGGTCTGATCGTCGTACACGTTGTGCGCCGCTGACAGTTCCGCCGCCTGGAGCTGGGCGATAGCGCTGAGATAACGCCCGTAGAGCCGGTGTGTGCCGTCCAGCAGCTGCGATTCCGTACGTGCGCGGCCGAGTTGGGTCTCCAGTTCGGCGATGCGCTCCATCGCCTCGGCGATCAGCTTGAGCTGGTCGGGGTCTAGGGCGGGCAGCGCGTCGGTGAGGACCTCGCGCATGCGGGTCGGTGAGATCGCCTCGGCGGTACGGACGCTTCGGAGGCTGCGTACCACCGCCATGAGGGCGTCGAACTGGACCTCGTCCAGCGGTGAGAACAGGCGGACCCGGACCGCGTTTCGGTAGTCACGTTCGTCGCCGACAGCGGATAGGACGCTGGTCGCCTGCGGGCGTAGAGACGCTGAGGAGGTGAACAACTCACCTCCGAGCTCGACGAGTTGCTGGGAGAGATCGGAGACTCGCACCGGCTCCCGATCGCGCTGGAGGATCAGCTCGGCGCCGACTCGCCCCGGCGCCATGAAGAACGCGCGCTGCAGTTCACTGCTGGTTGACCTGAGCCACAGTCCTGTCGTGAGAAATACCGTCTCTCCCGTGGAGGCATCCCGGAGCCCGTACTCCAGCCACCACGCACCGGTCCGATCCTCTCGCTCGCTCCGGTCGGTGTGACGGCTGGTCAGGGTTCCGCTTGCCTTCCCCGAAACCGAGAGGGCGGTCTGCGAGCTGTCCGCGTCGAGAAGGACGGTGACGAGCATCGACGCGGTCAAGGATTTCCCGGAGCCGTTGGGCCCGGCCAGTGCGAGCCATCCGTTGCCGAAGAAGAACGTCTCCTCCGCCCAGGCCCAGGAGTTCACCACGCCGGCACGTGTGGGCTGCCACCTTCCCTCAACGCCCGGCTCCCCGAGAGACAGGTTTTCCAAGGCGCTCAGGCTGTGGGCGCGGTGATCGGAGCCGGTCATGACGTAGACCCATCGTCGAGATCGAGAAGCGGCAGTTGTTCCTGATCGGCGTCCGTCCTGGCCTTCTTCCCTTGGCCATGGCGGACTCGGACGCGCCACAGATGTACTCCGGGTGTGGCGTGCCAGGTATCCGGCTGGTCAGGATCGCTGCGAAGCAATCCGACTGCAACCAACTCGGTTGCCGCAGCCTGAACGAGCGCGGGCAACCTGCCCTCATAGGCGGCCGCCCAGCGTGGCAGAGCCGTGCGTGCCTCTTCCAGGATCTTGATCGCGTCGTGCAGGACCAGTGTCCGGATCGGGTTCTCGCGCCGGGAAAGCATGGCCAGAAGCGCGAGCGCGGCCTGCCGCTCGGTCTTACGGCCGTTGGGAAAATCGGTGTTCGTGCCGATTGCCGTGGGGTCGGTGACCTCCCACCAGTCCCGCCGAACCGTGGTGTGGAAGCCGAGTGAATCCATCACGTTCAGGGCCCGCTCGCGTCCAGTGAGCGTGTGTAGATAGGCCAAGCCTGCGGTGAGGTCGTCCATCGGATCGGTCGCCGGGTCGTCGGCCAGTCTACGAATCAGCCGAAGCCGCCGATCCTCTAGGCTCGGTGGCTCTTGCGGGGTGACCGGCTCCGCCTGTTCGGGCAGCGAACCCGATGATAGAGCGGCGGCATGCCGGTCGGGGGGCAACTCGCCGAGACCGAGCAATATCGGCGACAGCGAGGAGAACTTGATCGCCAACCGGTCTCGGGACGCGCTGACCACCAGATCGCTGGAGTCGTCGGCCGCCGTCCGGTCGAGATCCGCATCGACGGTGATCGTTCCTTCGGCGACCAGGAGCTTGAGCGCGTCCACCAGCGTTTGCCGATTCTGGCGTGCGTGCCGCTTACCGATTCCGTCTGGGGCAACCACCTGGAAGTGGGGGAGGGTTCCCTCGGCGGCTTCGGCGGCGCAGACCTGCGCGACTGCCTGGAGAAGCTCCTGAAGACTCATCCGCGAACGGCGCCACAACTGCTCACAGATCAGGGCGACGCACACGAGCACTTCTCGTGGAGCCAACGGCCCCTTACCTCGTTCGCGTACCAGAAAGGGCCCACGGTCGGCGGGGACGTCGACCCGGCGTTTGTGTAACCGGACGAGTTCGGCCACCTCGTTGACTTCCACGATCCAGCCGAGCTCATCGCGGAAGAAAGCCGTGAGCTCCTGGCGGCCCCGAACGGCGGCACGATAACGTTCCTGATCGATTTCGGCCCGGATTCGTATGGTCGCGATCAGAGCGCGAGCCGCGTCGCGCAAATCCGGTTCGAGAAGGGGCCCGCTCATCCGACGTGCCGGTCCTGCTTGGTGGTTTCCACAGACCGACCAGATTTGGCGGAGGTGATGGACAACCTCAGTCTCGGTCCCGTCAGACGGCCCTCGGCGAATTCGACCGTAATGACGTTGCCGTTCCGATCTGCGGTCTCCATTTTCACCCTCACCAGCACACCCGCCTCGTCCGCTTGCACAACACCGACGTCCGCGCCGCCCACGATCTGTGCGAGTGCGATTTCGACCGCACGCAAAAGCACGGTCGCCGCCTCGGAACTCAGGCCATGGAAGTGGTCGAGCCCGACCTCGCCATTGGTGATCAGCAGTTTCGCCAGACGGCTTCGGCGCAGTGCCTCCGCAGCCGCCGCTTCCAAGGCTGCGGCCCGGCTGGTGGACGTGTCGGGGACTTTCCGCGGCCGTCCACTGGTTCGGCCTTGCCGCTCGTGTTCGCGCAAGGTCACCTCGACTTGGTGACGGCTGGCGCCCCCTAGCGCGTCGGTTCCGTGAGCGACGTCCTCGCCGCCGGTCCCGATCACCGCGTGCCAAGCCGGCCAGTCGCCGAATGCGGCGGCGTAGACGCGACGGGCGTCCACGTCACTGGGCTGCCGGTGCAGGCTCTGTGCCAGGGCGTGGAAGTCCATGCCAATGTCAGAGCCCCTACGGCGGGCCGAATGTCGGCGATCGATGGCCACCAGGAGTGTGTAGACCGCCGCCGTCGCCGAGTCGATCAACCGATGGACCGTTCCGTCGACGGCGAACCAGGCCTCCAGGTCGGCCAGGCGTCGCACTCGTTCATCGACCCAGTTCTGCCGGTCTCGAATGTCGACGAGCCCGGCGCAGGTGACGGCCGCCTCGGCGACCTGCCGATGACCAACTGACCGTAGTTCCGCCAGAGCGGCCTCCACCCGCCGGAGCGCTCGCCCGTACTCGCGGGGAAACTGGCGGAGCGCCTCGATGACCCGGTCTCGGTTGTCGCCGAACACGTCGTCGTCGGTGACATCGGACTGCACCATCTGGGCGACTGCGGAATAGAAATCGGCGGTGACCCGCTGCAGTTCGTCGATTCGTGTCCGTACGTCATCGAGATCCATCGGAAGGATGCCGACTTTGCTCTCGGTCTTGAGGTGATCCAAGATCCCGCGAATAGTCAACTCGACACTGTCGAGCAGGCGGCTGGGTAACTGCAGGGCTCGCCGTGCATCGACTACCGCCGTCCGGACAGCCGCCACGACAGCGCGCCCCTTTCGGGTCAGCGCCCATGCCTCCTGCCGGACGATCACGCCTTGGTAGTTCCGGACTGGTGCCGTGAAGTCGCGAAACGGCTCAACGAGCTCTCGCTTCGCGAGCTTGTCCAATGCGTCGCGCAACTCCAATTCCGGAAGTGGGTCGTGATAGCCGACGTCCCGCATCCGAGCGGCGATTTCATCCAGGCTCGACATCGGTCCGCGAGTCGACAATTCCTCTAAGGATGCCAGAAGAGCTGTGTATCGCTCCCGAGCGAGGTCATCGGGAAGGGCGAACACGCTCCAGTCGGCGGCGATGACGGACTGCCACCACCTTCGAGACTGGTCCAAATTTCCTCCCGAACGGACATCGGCATCACTGGCCCCGCTGCCAGTGTGACTGACTGATGTCCAAGACGCCGGGAATTCGCGTGAAAGCCCGAAAAGCTTACTCGGCAGATCGGGGGCATTCTTAAGTGTGTGAGCTGGTGTCCATCGCAGGTCTAGCATGATCAATTCGGAAGCTCGTAGACCGAATTGAGTTGACTTGCCACTTTTAGCCCATGCATCCAGTTCTGGGGTAGATGTGTTGTAGTAAATTACGAACAGTCGCTGTCTGGATGAATCTCGAACACCGTTTCGGCTGCTTCCATGACGGGCTGGACGGAGTCGAGGATGAGCCCCCGCTGGGCCGGCGTCTGTGATCCGGCATACCCAGCTGTCGTTTGGTAGGACTCGTGGCCGGCTACCAGTTGCATCACGCCGGGCGCGACGCCGCCGTCCCGGAGCATTGTGATCATCGTGTGTCGCAGCGCCTTTGGCGTGATGTGCTTGGACAGACCGCGTTGGCGGGCGAGGGTGAGGGCGGGCTGCAGGATGGCGTTGCGCTGGTTGCCGTAGTCGATGTAGCCGCCTGCTGTCCCCTGGAGGAGCGGTTCGTCGGGCCGCTTGCCCTGAGCACGCAGGATCAACAGGGTGGCCAACTGCGCGCTGATCGGGACCTGGCGATGCTTCTTGCTCTTCGGGTACGGCTTGAGTTGCCATTCCTTGCGCCCGGTCTTCTCGTTCAGCAGCAGTGCCCACACCTGTACGACGTGGATGATCCTGTAGGGCTCAAGAACTCGATTCACTTCCAGCGCAGAGCCCATCGTCCGGTGGGGCGGACGGGTTGAGAGTTGCCCAGCGGCTGGTTCGGGTCGCCTGGGATCATCTTTTGTGATCTTGTCCGCGGTGTACGCCGTCGCCCGGCGTCTGCTGTCTTTGCCCGCCCTGCTGTTACGGAGCGACGCATCCAAGGAGGCGGAGCTGCTGGTGCTTCGGCATCAGAACGCGGTCCTGCGCCGCCAGGTCCCACGCGTGCGGTACGAACCAGCCGACCGCCTGTGGTTCGCGACGCTCTCGCACCTGATACCCCGCCCCCAATGAGAGAAGATCTTCCCGGCCACCCTGCTGGCCTGGCATCGCAAACTCGTGACGAGGAAGTGGGACTACAGCAGGCATCGCCGTCCCGGGCGCCCGCCCACCGCGGCTGCGGTCAAGGTCCTCATCCTACGCATGGCCGCGGAGAACCCGAGATGGGGTCACCGGCGCATTCATGGTGAGCTGACCCGCCTCGGCCACAAGATCGCCGCTTCTACCGTCTGGAACGTCATGAACCGGGCCGGGATCGATCCCGCCCCGCGCCGCGATGGCCCGACGTGGAAGCAGTTCTTGACCGCCCAGGCCGAGCACATCGTCGCGGTCGACTTCCTGCACGTGGACACCGTCCACCTCAAACGCCTCTATGCCCTGGTCATGCTCGAACACGGCAGCCGCCGTACTCACCCGCTCGGCGTCATCCCAAACCCCACAGGCCAATGGGCCGCCCAAGCCGCCCGCAACTTCCTTATGGACTCCGGCATCGACTCCACGAATCTGAAGTTCCTGATCCGTGATCGTGCGGGCCAATTCACCGGTTCCTTCGACGCGGTGTTCGCCGACGCTGGCCTCCGGGTCCTCACAAGCCCACCGCAGGCCCCGAAAGCGAACGCACACTGCGAAAGGATCATCGGCACCCTACGCCGCGAAGTCCTCGACCGCATGCTCATCCTCAACCAGAAACATCTACGCCGGACACTCACCCGCTACCTACAGCACTACAACACGGCCCGACCTCACCGCAGTATCGGACAACTGTCCCCATCGCAAGCCGAAACCGGACCGCCAACCCCGATCGAACTGGCCAACCACCGAGTCCATCGCAGAGCCATCCTCGGCGGCCTCATCAACGAGTACCAGATCGCCAGCTGAGACCCCCGTGAACCGGCAGGTCAGGCATCGAATCCCATTATTGAGCCCCACAAGCGAGCAACCACTCGAGGTCAACTTCTCGGCGGAAGGCCAAGGAGAACCGAGAAATCCCAGGTCGGATGGGGTATGACTGAGTAGGGCGGGTGGGACTTGAACCCACGACCCACGGATCACGAGTCCGCCGGTCGCAGGGCGCGGAGTCGCGCCGCCTCGGTCGCGGTGACGGTCGGGTCCGCCAGGCGCGCCGTGACGACCTCGGCGGTACGCGACGCCGGATCGGTACGGCATTCCCGCTGGAACGCCCGCAGCAGGGCACGCCTGCGAAGCCGGGCGGCGAATCCCGAGACGTCACTGCTCCCCACCAGCACGAGGGTCTGGGCCACGTCCGCCGCGGGATCCCCGGCGGCGGCGTTGCACCAGTCGATGACACTCGGTCCGCGGTCGGTGAGGATGACGTTGGCCGGGTGGAGATCCAGGTGCAGCACCCGGTGGTCCGGGTCGCCGGCGAACCGGCGCGGGAGCCAGTCGGGCGCGGTGACCGCGTGCAACGTGTCGTGCAGCTCGCCGAGCAGCCGGCCGTACGCCGTCGTCCGCCAGGGCCGCCGCCGCAGGTCCTCCAGCATCGTCGGCCCGTGCAGCCGTTGGAGCACCAGATCGGTGTCGGTGACGTCGTGCACCCGCGGAACCGGGTATCCCTGAGCCGAGAGGTAGGTCATCAGGCGCGCCTCCTGGTGGGTCGGCCCATCCTGGCGGTACCGGCGCAGCACCCGATCGTCGCCGAGCGCGTACACGTCCGCGGTCCTGCCCCTGGCGATCAGCTCCACGGCCGTTTCCCGTCATCACCGGATTCCCGGACGATGGAGTCGAGCAGGAGCCCGAGCGCGGTCTCGAACAGCTCGTCCGGATCGACCTTGGGGAGATGGTCGCGGATCGCGTGGATGTGGGGGTGGGAGTCAGGGTCGGCCGCGCGGTAGGCAAGGCTCGCCCCGGCGATCTCGGCCGCCCTGGTCTCGGGGGCGAGGCTGTGGAAGGCGGCCTCCCCGCCCGACCACAGGAGCGCGAAGTCGGCGACGACCCGGTAGAGCATCGCCGCCCGGGTGCCGTCGAAACCGGCGCCGATCAGTGCGCCGATCATGGTGTCCGCCGCGCGCATCTCCGCGGTTCCCCTGGTCGTGCGCGGCCCGGACAGGGCCGCGGCCGCGGGGTGGGCGAGGTAGGTCGCGCGGATCCTGCGGCAGAGCTCGGCGAGGGTGTCCGCCCAGTACGGGGCCGCGGTGAAACCCTCGAACGCCTCCTGCAGCAGCCGGTCGGCGACGGCGAGCAGCAGGTCGTCACGGCCGTTGAAGTGCCGGTAGACGGCGGTCTGGTCGGCGCCGAGCGCCCTGCCCAGCCGGGGCATGCTGAAGGCGGCCGCCCCGTCCTCGTCGAGCAGGCGCAGCGCCGTGCTCACGATGAGGTCGGGGGTGAGTGCCCCGCGGGGCAGGCGGGGACGTCGCTGAGGATTGCTCACCGGGTCATCATCTCAGGTCGCCTCCGCGTCCGGCTGGAATTCAAAGCCATGGACCAAACTATAGTCCAAGGCATTGACATCACTGTGCCCCGGGTGTTTGCTCAGGGGCCATGAACGAGAAGCCGGCGGACCTGGTTCTCATCGACGGCCCGGTCTTCACCGCCGATGCCGTCAGGTCGTGGACCGACGCGGTCGCCGTACGCCAGGGACGGATCGTGGCGCTGGGAGCGCCGGCCGTCAGGGAGCTGATCGGCCGCACCACCGAGGTGGTCGACCTGGCGGGCACCCTGATGATCCCCGGATTCGTGGACGCCCACGCGCACCCGGTCTTCGGGGGCCTGGGACGTGCCAGGTGCGACCTGCTCGGGGGAGAGGGGGAGCCGGCCGCCCCGGCTTCGGCGGGCGCGGCCGAAACGCTGGCCCGTGTCGCCGCCTGACCGCCGAGGAGCTGTGCTCGCCGGGTTACTGGGTGGACCAGGTGCGCGGCGCGGTCCGCTTCGCCGACGCCGTTCGTATCCTGC
>NZ_JBEXUE010000284.1:0-13143 GCF_040614275.1 Streptosporangium sp. NPDC006013 | reverse complement strand
ACCGATGACCGCCGTGCCGACCCAGCGCTGCAGCGACTCTCGCAGCATCAGCGCCCGGCGGCACCACCCGTTCGTGGGGCTCAGGTGAAGCGGCGGCCCTCGTCACGCCGGTAGGCCCACACGGCCAGGGCTCCGGCCACCAGGGTCCAGAGGCCGAACATGACCACCGACAGCGTCTCGGGGGTGCCGTGGCCGAGCGCGGCCCAGACCAGCTGGACCGCGCCCCGGCTGGGCAGGAAGGGCGCGACCAGCTCGATGAACGCCGGCGCGTCCAGCGGATTCATGAACAGTCCTCCACCCACCGCCATCGGGAACAGCGTCAGCTGCACCACCGCCATCGCGGCCTTGGCGGGCAGCGCGTAGCCGATGAACAGGCCCAGGAGCTGGAACGGGACCGAGGCGACCACTAGGGCGCCAAGGCCGAGCAGCAGCCGCGCCGGGGTCACGACGGCCTCGGTGAGCAGCGCGGCCACCAGCAGCACCGGCACGATCCCGATCGTCGTCATGGCCAGCGCGTTGAGGATCCGGGCACCGAACCTCGGCCAGGGGCCCGCGGGAAGGGTACGGGTGTAGGGGTCCCAGGGCTGGGCGCGGTCCTCGGCGATGCCCAGACCGTGGGTGAACAAGGCACTGGACATCACCGCGAAGACCAGCATCGACGCGGTGGCCAACGTGGCCCCGACGGGATGGTCCCCGGCGAACGGCACCACGAAGAAGAGCATCGAGGCGGCGGGGAAGAAGCCGTTCCCGATCACTGCGATCGGTACCCGGACGGTCTCCATGAGCTGGTACCGGGCATGGGTGAGAAGAAGCGACATGGGTGATCCTCCCGAGAAGACTGGATGAGTCGTGTCGCCTCCCGCTGAGGCGCCGGACGGGAATCCGTGAGCTCCGGAGGCGAGGGTTCAGGCGGCCCGGGACTGGCGGGCGGTGATGGTGAGGAACGCCTCCTCCAGAGAGGTGGCTTGGATCTCCAGATCGGAGAAGGGGATCTCGGCCCGGACCAGGGCGCGGACCAGGGCGTCCGCGTCGGTGGTGAGCAGGTGGGTCCGGGTGCCCTCCCGTTCCGTCCGCAGGATGCCGGGCAGCCCGGCCAGGTCGCCGGCGGTCAGGGTGACGCGGCGGACGCCGGCGATGCCCCGTACCTCCGCCGTGGTTCCGTCGGTGAGCACACGGCCCTGCCCGATGACCACGACCCGCTCGGCCAGCGCCTCGATCTCCTCCAGGTAGTGGCTGGTCAGAACGACGGTGCCACCGCCGGCGTGGAAGTGTCTGATGCCGTCCCACAGCGCCCGGCGGGCCTCGACGTCCAGTCCGGTGGTCGGCTCGTCCAGGAAGACCATCCGGGGCTCTCCGACGAACGCCAGCGCCACCGCGAGCCGCCGCTTCTGCCCGCCCGACAGCCCGCCGACCTGGCGGCGCTCCAGCCCGGTCAGGGCGAACCGCTCCAGTAGTGCCCCCCGGTCGACACTGCGCGGGTAGTGGGCGGCGACGAAGTCCACCACCTCGCCGACCCGCAGGGCCGCCGGCAGTCCGGTCTCCTGCGGGGTGACGCCGATGCCGAGCCGCCGCGCGGGGTCGGTGGGGGAGCCGCCCAGCAGCTCGACCCGGCCTGAGCTGGGCCTGCGCAGCCCCACGAAGAGGTTGATCAGGGTGGACTTGCCCGCGCCGTTGGGGCCGAGCAGGCCGACCAGTTCGCCGGCGTGGATGTCGAGGGAGAGGTCGTCGAGCGCGAGCACGTCCCCGTAGCGTCGGGTGACCCCGAGGGCACGCGCCACGATCTCCGCTGCCGGTCTCATCGGCTGGTCTGGCATGGGGGCCTTCTTTCTCGGCTGGTGGGGTCAGCGGTCGTCGGTGGGTGGTGTCGTGGCCGGGTTCAGTAACCGGTGGATCGTCGCCGTGTAGTCCTCGAAGGCGAGGCGCCCGCGGCGGGTGAGTGCGACGTAGGTGACCGGGGTGCGGCCCCGGTGGGTCTTGACGATCTCCACGTAGCCGGCCTCCTCCAGCTTGCTGAGGTGTGCCGACAGGTTCCCCGCCGTCATCCCGAGGAGGTCCCTCAGTCCAGGAAAGGTGATCCGGTCCCCATCACCCAGGGTGTTGAGCGTGACGACCACCCGCAGCCGGGCCTGCGCGTGGATCACCGGGTCGAGTTCGGGGGTCACCGTCCGGCGCTCCGGCGGAGCAGCAGTCCGGCGGCGATGGATCCGCCTCCCGCGCCCAGCGACATCAGCAGGGCGTGCCAGCCAGGCCCGGCCACCGTGCCGATCGCGTTGAGCACGGCCAGCCCCGCGCCGAAGACGAACATCGAGCGGAGGAGCCAGATGGCTCCGCCCGCCATGTAGAGGACGGCGACCACCGTCATCGACAGGCTCGCCCACAGCAGGCTGCCTTCCGCGGAGGGAAGCTGCGGGGCGAACCGTATCCCGGCCACCCAGACGGCGAGGGTGCCAAAAAACCAGGCGAGGCCGTACATCGTGCCGCGCTGCTGGGACGCGCCCCGCACCGGGCTGCCCAGCTGCCAGATGGTCAGCGCGCTGACCAGCGTCGCCGCCAGCATCGACCCGAACAGCAGCGCCAGCACCAGGGGGAAGGGGATCGGCGCGTACGGCGTGCCGGACAGGCCGTGGTGGAGGAACAACGCGCTATATCCCACCAGCCAGGCGACTCCCCATGCCAGGTAGTGCGGCACCGGGTCGGGGGTGAGCCGGTTGGCCGCCGCCGAGCCCTGCTGCTCGATCAGCCGGAGGGTCTCCTGCGGGCTCAGTTTCCGTTCGGCGTCGTCCACGGCAATCCTCTTCAAGATTCAAACTGGTTTGCATCGCAAACTCTCTGGTTTGCACTGTAAACCACATTGCCGTGTCAACTCAACCGGAAAGTGCTCATCGGCATCGTGACGGCTCGCCGGCAGGGGCGGTCGGTATGGTCAAACGGTCCGTTTCACGATGCCGGTGAACCCGGGCACGTCTCGGACCGCACAGCGCCGTCCGGCCGTGCCGAGGGCGGTGCGGGGTGGTCGCCCGAAGGTCGCGTCCACCCCGATGGGTGTCACCGGGCGGCGGTCAGTGCCTCGGAGTGCCACAGGTCGCGGTAGTAGCCGGGGGAGGAGACCAGCTCCTGGTGGCTGCCCCGCTGCGTCACCGAGCCGTTCTCCAGCACGACGATCTCGTCCACCCGCTCCAGCCCGCGCAGGCGGTGGGTGACGAGCAGCGTCGTGTGGCCGCGGGTGGCATCCAGCAGGTCGGCCATGAGCGCATCCGCCGTCGTCTCGTCCAGTGCTTCGGCGGGCTCGTCCAGCAGCAGCACCGGAGGGTCGTTCAGCAGCGCCCGGGCCAGTGCCAGCCGCTGCAGCTGCCCACCGGACACCGTCCGCCCGTCCTCCCCGAGGACGGCGTCCCAGCCGGTCCGCTCCACCCAGCGTTCCAGGCGCGCCCGCCGCAGGGCCTCGGTGAGCTCCTCGTCCGAGGCCTCGGGGCCCGCCAGCCGCAGGTTGTCCCGTACCGTGGCCTGGAACACGTACGGGTCCTGCGTCAGCCCGGTCATCACCCGCCGGACGTCGTCGGACGCCAGTTCCCGGACGTCCACCCCGCTGACCCTGATCGTCCCCGACTCGGGCTCGACCAGGCGCATCAGGGCGGACAGCAGGGTGCTCTTGCCGGCACCGCTGGGGCCGACCAGGGCGACCCGCCTGCCGGGAGTGAGGGTGAGGCTGACCCCGTCCAGCGCGGGGGCACGGCCGGCGCCGTGCCGGACCACCAGGTCCTTGATCTCAATGGTCGGCGCCCCGGCGGGCACCTCGACCGCGGTGGCCGGCTCCGCCACCGCCGGAGCGGTCGCGCCGACCTCCCGCAGGCGGCGCAGGGCGGCGAGCACCCCGGTCAGCCGCTCGGCGGCCGAGGCCATCGGCAGCACCGGCTCGAAGGAGACCAGCGAGGTCAGCGCGAGCACCGCGGTGGCCACGGAGCCCGCCCCGGAGTTCTGCGCCACCAGGACGATCGCCGCCACGGTCAGGCCCTGGGTGAGCACGCCCAGGGCGGAGGCCACCGCGTTCGCCCGTGCCTGCCGGCGCTCCAGCGCCGCCAGCCGGGTGTCGGCCTCGGCGGCGGCGGCCAGAGCCCGCTCGTTCGCCCCGTAGGCGGCCAGGTCGGCCGCGCCGTGCACCAGGTCGGCGACCCGGGCCGCCAGGTCGGCCCGTGCGGGGGCGATCCGCGCCGACCAGCGCCGTGCGGCGGTGGCCGTGCCCGCGGGGATCAGTACCCCGGCCACCAGCAGCCCGGCCAGCAGCACCAGCGCCGCGGCCGGGAGCAGGAACAGCCCGATCACCATCGCGGCCACACCGGTGATCAGCGCCGCGGCGGCGGGAAGCAGGCACCGTACGAGCAGGTCCTGCACCGCGTCGGTGTCGTCGACCATGCGGCTGAGCAGGTCGGCCCCCCGCTGGTTCAGCGGTCGTGCGGGGATGAGCGCCTGGTAGAGCCGCTCCCTGGTCGTCGCCTGGGCTCGCAGCGCCACGTCGTGTCCGGCCAGCCGCTCCCCGTACCGGAAGACCCCCTTGGTCGTCGCGAACGCCCTGACCCCGACGATCGCCACGCTCAGTGCCGCCAGCGGCGGCTGTTCGGCGGCCCTGGTGATGAGCCACCCGGCGGACCCGATCAGCCCGAGCCCGGCCAGCTCGGCCGCCGCCCCCGCCGCCACGGCAAGGGTCATCCGCCCGCGCGTCCTGCCTGCCGGGACCTCGTTGACATCGGTCATGGGGAGGCGATCTCCTCTCGCGTCCCGGCCACCACGCGGCCGTCGGCGATCCGGATCACCCGGTCGGCCAGCTCGATCATCGCGGGCCGGTGGGCGACGATCACGGCGGTGCGGCCCTCGGCGAGGTCGCGGGTCGCGCTGACGACAGCGCTCTCGCTGCGGCCGTCGAGCCGTGCGGTCGGCTCGTCCAGCAGGAGTAGTCCGGCTCCCGGGCGGCAGAACGCGCGGGCGAGCGCGACCCGCTGCCGCTGCCCGGCAGACAGGTTCGTCCCGCGCTCGCCGAGCACCGTGTCGTAGCCCTCGGGCAGCGCCAGGATGAACTCCTCCGCCTGCGCGGCCCGTGCCGCGGCCCTGACCTCGTCGATCGTCGCGCCGGGGGCGCCGAGCCTGATGTTGTCGGCCACCGAGGTGGCGAAGAGGTGCGGGCGCTGGGGTACGAACGCCAGGCGCGCCCGCCAGGGGTCGTGGTCGCCGATCTCGGCGCCGTCGACGAGCACCCGGCCCTCGGCAGGGGTGACGAAGCCGAGCAGCAGGTGGAGCAGGGTGCTCTTGCCCGCGCCGCTCTCGCCGACCAGGGCCACTCGCTCGCCGGGGGCGATCACCAGTGACACGTCCTCCAGTGCGGCCTCCGCACGGCCCGGGTAGCGCACCGTGACATGCTCCAGCCGGATCTCCGGCGCCGTCGTCGCTCCGGGGCCCGGGTGCCCGGTGGCGGGCGCGCCACGCGGAGCCTCCGCGTGGCCGTCGAGCACGGCGAACGCCTCGTCGGCGGCGGCGACGCCCTCCATCGCCGCGTGGAACCTGCTGCCCATGTTGCGCAGCGGCAGGTACGCCTCGGGCGCCAGGAGCAGGACCAGCAGCGCGGTCGACAGGTCAAGGGAGCCCGACAGCAGCCGCAGGCCCACCGGCACGGCGACCAGGGCCAGCGAGAGCGACGCGGCCAGCTCCAGCACCAGCGAGGACAGGAAGGCCACCCGCAGCGTGCGCATCGTCGCGACCCGGTGGGCGTCGGCCACCCGCTGGATCACCTCGGCCTGGTAGCGGGCCCGGCCGAAGGCACGCAGCGTGGGAAGGCCCCGGACCACGTCCAGGAAGTGCCCGCCGAGGCGGGACAGGGCCCTCCACTGGCGTTCGGTGACGGCCTTGGTGTGCATGCCGACCAGCGCCCCGAAGATCGGGATGAGCGGCAGAGTGAACAGCACGATCACCGCGCTGGCCAGGTCGGCGGTGAAAAGCCGGACGAGCACCGCGATCGGCACGACGCCCGCGACAGCCACCGCGGGCAGGTAGCCCGACAGATAGGGGTCGAGGGCGTCCAGACCGCGGCCGGTCAGTGTCACCAGCTCTCCCGAACGCACCGAGGCCGGCCTGGCGGGGCCGGCTTCCTGCAGCCGCGCCAGCAGGCGGTGGCGCAGGGTGGACTTCACCCCGCCGCTCATCCGCCCGGCGGCCGTTCCCTGCACCAGGGTGAGCAGCCCCCGGGCGCCGACGACCAGGGCCAGCAGGATCAGGGCCGGGGCCGCGAACCGCCCGGACAGCACCCCGGCGAGCAGCTCAGCCTGGAGGAGGATGAGCAACCCGGCCAGGACGGCGGCGGCCAGGCACACGGCCAGATGACGGCGGACGGCCCGCTCACCCAACGCCAGCCGTACCAGATCCTTGTGCATGCCAACCCTAGAGACCTCAGAAGAACGACGGAACCCGGCCGGCGGCACGCCCGGGGCCGAACGCCCGCCACACCCATACTTGCGCACCCACCATGATCGGTGCGAACGGCAGAATCATGACACTCAGCACACTTAACGTACCGGCGGGTGCCATATGGTCCAGAAGCCAGGGGGCGAGCACGGCGAGCAGCGCCGCGACGGGCGCGGCCGCGGCGCACGCCGAGCCCAGGAGCGCCCACCCGGTGCGGCGCGCCCCGGTCATCCGCTCGGGCAGCCGCCAGGAGAGGAACGTCCAGCCGTGCAGGGCGAACAGCGCGGCCATCACCAGGGCACCCGCCAGCCCGAGCAGGCTGATCGTCGGCCCCGACAGGCCGCCGGCCAGCGCGACCAGTGCCATGCCCCAGCTCAGTGCCAGGCCGCAGGAGCCGGCACAGATCGCCCAGTCCCAGGTCGTACGCCATGCGCTCCCGTCGGCACGGCGGCGGAACCAGAGCCCGGCGTCGCGCAGGATCCACGACACCAGCAGCAGCACCACCAGCGGGTAGAGGCCGAACAGCACCTCTCCCTCGATCGCGGGGAAGGCGCCGAACAGCACGCCCGCCACGGCCACCAGCCACACCTCGCCCGCCAGGACGAACGGCGCCATGGCGGTGACGATCTCGTCCCTGTCCCGTTGCGTCCTGCCGAGCACGGGCAGCAGCATGCCCACCCCGATGTCGAAGCCCTCCAGGGCGAAGTAGCCGATCAGCAGGAGGGCGAACACGCCCAGCCAGAGGATGTCCACGATCGGCTCCCTAGTAGCTGAGCGCGTGCGCGCGCTCGTTGGGGTCGGCGGGGGCGCTCGCGCCGAGGGTGGCGGCGGCGGGCCCGCGTCGTACGGTACGGGCGATCAGCAGGTAGTCGACGAGCGCGAGCAGGCCGAGCACGCCGCCGAAGGCGATGAGCGAGACGGTGACCATCCCCGAGGTCAGCCCGGGGGACATGGCGTCGGCGACGGTGAGCCTGCCATTGATCATCCAGGGCTGCCGCCCCGACTCCCTGGTCAGCCAGCCGAGGATCGCCGCCAGGAAGGGCAGCGGGGTCATCGCCATCAGCAGGGGGTGCGCCCAGCGCCAGCGCGGCAGCCAGTACACGGTCGGCGCCAGCACGAACATGATGAGGGCCTGGAACAGCTGACCAATCATGATCATGAAGCCGAGTCCGGTGCCGGCCAGGGCGCCGTCGAACTTGTCCGGCTGGAACTGGGAGATCGGGCCGAACTGCGCGTAGCCGAAACCGACCGTGATCAGTGAGCCGACCAGCGAGACGATCACTCCGGTACGGAGCGAGCTCGTGAAGAACTCCCGCTCGGCGGTGCGCCTGAACAGCTGGTACGCGCTGGCCCCCAGCATCACGAAACCACCGGTCCACAGGCCCGCGCCGAGCACATGCGGCAGCGCCATGGTCAGCATCGGGTTGGTGAGCAGCGCGCCGAAGTCGGTCAGCACCAGGTGGCCGTCCCGTTCCACGGCCCCGGCGGGGTTCTGCAGGAACGAGTTGGCCACCATGATCCAGAGAGCGGAGACATAGGCGGTCAGCGTCACCACCCAGATGCACGCCAGATGGAGCCATTTGGGCAGCCGGTGCCAGCCGAAGATCCACAGACCCAGGAAGGTGGACTCCAGGAAGAACGCGCCGAGCGTCTCGATCGCGAGCGGTGCCCCGAAGACATCGCCGGCGTAGTGCGAGAGACCACTCCAGTTCATGCCGAACTGGAACTCCATCACCAGCCCGGTGAGGATGCCGAGCGCGTAGTTGATCACATAGATCTGGCCCCAGAAGCGGGTCGCCCGCTCGTGGACCGGTCTGCCGGTGATGGCGTAGCGGGTGTGCATGATCGCGATCAGGGGGGCCAGGCCCAGGGTCAGCACGACGAACAGGAAGTGAAGACTTCCCGTCACGGCGAACTGCGTCCGGGCCAGGTCGAGCACGTCCACACTCTCACCTCCGTTGTTATGCCTGTCTACCTGTAGGCACTCTACATGTAGGACGCCTACATGTAGAGTGCCTATGCGAAAGGTAGGCTGACGACGTGAGTGAGCGAAGCGAACGGGCCGCCGGGTGCGGCGACGAGGGATCCGCCCGGCCCGCGGAGGCGATCGCGTGAACACCGACGCGCTCCGCGGCCACATGGACGCCCTGCTGCTCTCCGTGCTGGAGCACGAACCGCTGCACGGCTACGCGATCATCGAGGCGCTCCAGGCGCGCAGCGGCGGCGCGCTGAACGTGCCGACGGGCACGGTCTACCCGGCGCTGCGCCGGCTGGAGCAGGCGGGATATCTGGCCAGCGAGTGGGCCACGGTGGGCGGGCGCAAGCGGCGCACCTACCGGCTGACCTCCTCAGGGCGCACGGCCCTCGCCGGCGAGCGCTCCGCCTGGCAGCGGTTCGCCGGAGCCATCGGCAGCGTCCTGGAGCCGCGGACCACCCGCTGACCCCCGGCGGGGGCGGGGACTACGCGCAGGCGGGGACGGGGCCGCGGCGGGTGAGGCTCAGGCATTTGAAGGCGCCGTAGAGCTGCAGGCCCCAGAACAGGAGGCTCACCAGCGCCGCACCGACTCCCGGTAGGTAGTCGCCGAAGTCGGCCGGCCCGTTGGAGCCGAACATCAGTGCCCCGGTCAGCGCGAGCATGACCGGCAGCATCGCCCAGACGAGCAGGCCGAGGAAGCGGGTGACGAGCCGGGGCCGTCTGATTCTGCGCAGCCCCCGGCCCAGCGCGAACAGCGCGACCCCGCCGAGCACGCCGATCAGCATCTGGAGGATGTCCAGGCCCCGGGCGACCGGGACGAACCAGTCGGGGCTGCTCTCGTAGGCCGTCGGGGCGGCAGGAA
Source organism: Streptosporangium sp. NPDC006013 (assembly GCF_040614275.1). Lineage (NCBI taxonomy): Bacteria > Bacillati > Actinomycetota > Actinomycetes > Streptosporangiales > Streptosporangiaceae > Streptosporangium > Streptosporangium sp. NPDC006013. Next base: position 3,859 of record NZ_JBEXUE010000284.1, on the reverse strand, counting down.
AGATCTTCCAGATCACGCTCCACATGACCGTGGTGAGCGGCACGGTGAGGAACAGCACGGCGGCCAGCCTGCGGCCCGCCGCGATGAACAGCTCCTCCTGGTAGCCCGGCGCGATCTCACCGATCGTCCCGAACTCCTCGACCGCGGTCCGTTCGGCCTCCTCGCGCCCCAGGCCGTCGCCCTCCAGCGCCTCGGCGGTGTCGAGCAGGCTGTCGCGGGCCTCGGTGATCATGTCAAGCCTGGGGCCCCTGGGACCTCGGAGAGCGCGGCTGAGCCCGGTCACGTAGTCGTCGATGACCCCGCTGCCTGCCATGGTGCTCTCCAGATGCTCTTCAGCGGCCCGATCCCCGTTCAGGGTACGGGTCTCCCATCCTGGTCGCCCGTCCGGGACTCCGCATCGGGGACCACCCTGAGAAGACCCGGAGCCGGCACACGTTCGGATCCCGTGGGGGCGTACGGTCCTCCCGCGGGCGGATCTCAGCCGTGGTCCGGGGCGCGCCGCAGGGGCCACCAGCGCAGCCGGGGCCATGGTCTGCGCGGGACGACGGCGAGCGCGCAGCCGCTCAGCCGGAGACCCTCGGGGTGGCGCATTCCGGTGAAGAGGCAGGTGCTGAGGTCCAGGTCGGAGAGTTCCAGCTGCTCGGCGTCCACCTCGTGCAGCGAGGTCACCCGGGCGCCGTCCCGGCCCCGCACCGTGGCCGGGCCGCGCAGGGTCGCTCCCTCCAGGTCGGCCCGCGCGTTGTCGAGCCGGACGGTCAGCCGCCCGCCCACCTCCAGCCGCCGCAGGTCCACCGAGCATCCGCCGGTGGTCACGTCAAGACCCTTGCCCGCCCAGGCCCCGGCGAGGGTCAGGTGGCGGCCGACCGAGATCGGGGCCAGGTAGCCGCCCGCCGAGAAGCGTGCCCCGTCGAACCCGGCCAGCCCACCGAAGCTCGTCTTGCGAAACGACACGGTACGGCGGAACCTGCAGCCCCTCAGGGTCGCGTCGCCGGTGAATCCGGTGCCGTCGAAGGTGACAAAACCATGGAAGTCGGCCTGCTCGAAGGACGCGGTCCGGTCGAAAAGCGCTCCTCCGAACAGCGCGTCGCCGTCGATGGACACCCGGTCGAAGGCCGCGTGCCCGGTGATGGCGACACCGTGCAGGGAGAGTTCCCGATCGAACCTGACCTCCCTGAAGGAGACGTTGCGGGCGAACCTGGCGTTGAAGAACGAGGCGAGGCGCTGGAAACGCGCGTGGTCGAAGGAGACGTCCCCGCCGAACACGATGTCGCAGAACCGCACGCTCTCGGGAAAGGTCGCCCAGTCGAACCGAGCCCGGCCCAGGCGCCCGCGGGTCGCGGAGAGGATCCGCTCCAGCAGGTCCTGGCCGACGACGGTGGCCCGCAGGTCGATCGCGGAACCGGGGGAGAGGCCGCGGACGACCTCGTCGAGTTCGGTGGCGTCCAGATGGGCCAGGCAGCGCCCGTAGGGCTGCCGCGCGGATCCGGCGCACTCCAGGGAGGCGGCGCAGGTGTCCCAACCCATGTCCAGAGTTCTCATAACCGCAGTGATACCCGCAGGCGCCGAGGCAAGCGACTTCTAGGTCAAGGAAAGCCATATCTGACCGGGCTGGATAGACATGAAGTGTCAAGATTCTTGAATTCGCCTTATATCCACTTATGGGTTGATGTCCTGGAATCCATCCAGCTCTACGCTCCCGGTCATGCGTGCTTTATCCCGGGCGTTCGCCGCCCTCGTGACCGTCGGCCTCGCCGCCACCGGCGTCGCGACCCTCACCTCATCCCCGGCCCTGGCGGAGCCGGGCACCGTCGTCATCAGCCAGGTCTACGGTGGTGGCGGTAGTGCCGGCGCGCCACTCACCAACGACTATGTCGAGCTGTTCAACCGCAGCGCCGCACCCGTGGTACTGGACGGCTGGTCCGTCCAGTACGCCAGCGCCACCGGCACCGGAAACTTCGCCGCCAACCCGGTCGTCCCCCTGGTGGGTACGCTCGCGCCAGGTCAGTACCATCTCCTCCAACTGGCCGGCGGTGCCAACGGTTCACCGCTGCCAGCCCCGGACGGCACCGGGACGATCAACCTGAGCGGCTCCGCGGGCAAGGTGGCCCTTGTCCGCTCGGCCCAGGGCCTGGCGTGCAACGGCGGCTCGGTCCTGTGCGCCCCGGAGCAGACGGCGCTGATCGCCGACCTGATCGGCTATGGCACCGCCAACTACTTCGAGGGCACCGCGGCCCCCGGGCTCTCGGTCACCACGGCGGGGCTGCGCAAGGACCACGGCTGCGCCGACACCGACGACAACGGTGCCGACGTGGAGGCCGCGGCCCCCGCGCCGCGCAACCGGGCCACCGACGCCGCGCCGTGCGGCGACGTCGAGCCCACGCCCACGCCGACCCCGACCCCCACCCCGACCGTGGAACCCACGCCGACCCCCACCCCGACGGGGGAGCCGTGTGAGATCCCGGTCACCCACCAGATCGCCCAGGTGCAGGGCAGCGGTGACGTCAGCCCGCTGGCCGGCCAGGTCGTCCGCGTCGAGGGCATCGTGACCGCCGACTTCCAGGAGACGAGCCAGCTCAGCGGGTTCTTCTTCCAGGACCCGACCCCGGACGCCGACCCGGCCACCTCCGAGGGCCTGTTCGCCTTCGCCCGCAGCTCCTTCAAGGACGTCAAGGTCGGCGACCGGGTCCTGGTCACCGGCAGGGTCGTGGAGTTCAACGGCTGGACCGAGCTGTCACCGGTCACCGCGGTGGACGTCTGCGGCACGGGCACCATCGCGCCCGCCAAGCAGAGCCTGCCCCGCGCCGAGGGCACGACCTTCGAGTCCGTCGAGAACATGCTCGTCACCTTCCCCGAGCCGCTCACCCTCAGTGACCACTACAACCTGGGCCGGTACGGTGAGATCACCGTCTCCTCCGAGGGACGCATCTTCCAGCCGACCGACCGGCCGGGTGTGACCACGGCCAAGAACGCGCGGCGTAGCCTGCTGGTGGACGACGCCTCCACGGTGGAGAACCCGCCGACGATCCCCTATGTCGACCGGCGCCTCCGCCTGGGGGACACCGCCTTCGGCGTCACCGGCGTCATGGGGTACGGCTTCGGCAAGTACCGGCTCCAGCCGACCAAGCCGCTCAACTTCCTGCCGCTCAACCCGCGCCTGCCCGCCCCGTTCCCGGTCATCGGCAACGTCAAGGTGGCCAGCTTCAACGCACTCAACTGGTTCACCACTCTCCGCTCGCGCGGCGCGAGCAGTCCCGAGGAGCAGCAGCGCCAGCTCACCAAGCTGGTCGCCGCGCTCAAGGGGGTCAACGCCGACGTCGTCGGCCTCATGGAGATCCAGAACAACGGCCAGACCGCGATTCAGGCCCTGGTCGACGCGCTCAACGCCGAGGTCGGCGCGGGTACCTACGCGGCGCTCAGCCACCCCTACCCGGGCACCGACGTGATCCAGGTGGCGATGATCTACAAGCCGGCCAGGATCCAGCTGGTGGGCGCGGCGCAGTCCTCCACCGACCCGGTCTTCCGGCGGCCCCCGCTGATCCAGACCTTCCGCCGGGTCCAGGGCGGTAAGTCCTTCACCGTGCTGGTCAACCACTACAAGTCCAAGGGCTGCGACGAGGAGGCCGTGGGCCCCGACGCCGACCAGGGCGACGGGCAGAGCTGCTACAACGGCGAGCGCGTACGCCAGGCACAGGCCACGCTGGGTCTGATCAAGGACCTGAAGCTGACCAACCCGATGGTGCTCGGCGACCTCAACGCCTACGGCGAGGAGGACCCGATGGACGTCCTGGAGGCCGGTGGCCTCAGCAGCACGACCAAGAGGTTCGTCCCCGAGCCGCTGCGCTACAGCTACCTGTACGAG
>NZ_JBEXUE010000283.1:0-13179 GCF_040614275.1 Streptosporangium sp. NPDC006013 | reverse complement strand
GCCCGGGGCCCCGTTCCATCTCGCGGATCGAGCGGGAGCTGACACCGGCCCGTTCGGCAAGCGCCTCCTGCGTGAGCTGACGGTGCAGCCGATGACGCCGGAGCAGCATTCCGAACGCGTTCACCAAAGCTGACCCCCCATGATCCACTCGGCAGCGTACCGGACGTCCGGTCCAACGTCCGGTCCAAGATCCTGGTTGGCCGGTGAGGTTCGGGTTTTGATGAATCCGCCGGCCCGCATTCGGCGGCCGGCGCAGAGGAGGACGCTATGACCCGTACGCTCACCGCCCTTGCCGACCGCATGGTCGAGGGCCTCGTTCCCAAGGCGACTGCACACGCCGCCGCAAACTGCTACAGCGTTTCGTGCTACTGCTCGGGGCCGTACCTGTACAAGAAGACCTGCTGTGATTTTCAGCCGTGCGGCCCCTGCAAGAACGTCGGCCTCGGCTGCTGAGTGGCATACCTGATACCGGTGTGCCAGGGCCTGCTCGCGGTGGTTTTCCTTGCCTCTGCGGCGAGCAAACTACGCAGTGGGCAGGCCCTGCGTGCCTTCACGACGTCCCTGGTGTCGATGCGGCTGGTCCGTGACGCTCGCGCTCGGCAGGTCGCGGTCGCGGTCGCCGTGGCGGAAGCGGTCGTGGTGGTGCTGCTGGCGGTTCCACTCACCCGGGACATCGGCTTCACAGCGGCCGCCGCGCTGCTCGTCGCGCTCTTCGCACCCGCACCCACTCCCCGAAGGAGACCTGATGGCGTACCTAGCCGCGGCCGCGGTCCTAATTGGACTGCTGGTCGTCACTAACCTGATACTGACCGTCGGTGTCGTGCGCCGGCTGCGTGAGCACACAGCCGAGCTGGCCGCTCTGCGCAACGGCGACTCCGGCGGCAGCGATGTCGCGATGCCAGCGGGATCGTCGGTAGGCGGATTCGACGCCACCAGCGTGGCGGGACTGCCGGTCACTCTCGCAACGCTCGGCGACCGCCCGCTGGTCGGCTTCTTCTCCCCGCACTGCCAACCGTGCAAGGAGCGGCTGCCCGAATTCATCGAGCATGCCACATCCCGGCCCGGAGGCCGGGATGCCGTATTGGCCGTGGCCGTCGGCGCGGAGGAGGAGACCGCGGAGCTGGTCGAGCTACTTCGACCGGTGGCCACCATCGTGGTGGAGCCCGACCGGGGCCCGGTCCAGCAGGCGTTCGCCGTAACTGGCTTCCCCGCGTTCGTCCTGGTCGAGGGGGGCGTCGTGGTCGCGTCCGGCTTCGACCTTGCGCCCGTCACCCACCGTGACACCGCGGCCCTTCCGGCTGTCGGCTGACCTCGCCGCACCGGTGTCGTTTCGAGTAACCGGGCGGGCGCTGGCGCTCGCCCGACATGCCGCCCCAGCGCAGATCGCCGCCTACCTGGGAGCGGCGACCCTCGGTGGGCTCGCACCGCTGGCGATCGCCTGGCTGACCAAAGTCGTGATCGACCGGCTGGTGGCCGGGCCGCTGCGGTGGCTCGACCTGCTGGGGCCGGCCGCCGCGCTTGGGGCCGTCGGGGTGGTCGCCGCGCTGATGCCGCACGCCACCCGCTACCTGCGGGCCGAGACCGACCGAAGGGTGCTTCTGCTCGCCACCTCGCGTCTCTACGCCGCGGTGGACCGCTTCGTGGGGCTGCGCCGCTTCGAGGATCCGGTCTTCCTGGACCGTCTCCAGATCGCCAGATCCAGCGGGGTCAACAGCCCGGGAATGGTGGTGGACGGCGGGCTGGGGGGCATCCAGGCACTGCTCACGATCACCGGCTTCGCCGGCTCCCTGCTCCTGCTCGGGCCCTGGGTGGCGGTGGCGGTCCTGCTCGCCGCCGTACCGGCCCTGCTGGCCGAGCTGGCGCTGAGCAGGCGCCGGGCGGCGATGATGGTCGAGACCGGACAGGCCGAGCGGCGGGAACTGTTCTACTCCGGCCTGCTGACCAGCCCGCAGGCCGCCAAGGAACTGCGCCTGTTCGGCGCCGGACCGTACCTGTGGCAGCGGATGGCCACGGAGATCCGCACGATCCAGGGCGCACACCGCCGGATCGACCGGCGGGAGCTGAGACTTCAGGGCGGGCTGGCGGTGCTCGGCGCCGCGGTGGCGGCCGGTCTGCTGCTGTGGGCGGTACGCGCCGCGGCCGAGGGCACCCTGACCGTCGGTGACGTGGTGCTCGTCGTCGCCGCGGTCGGCACGGTACAGGGCGCCCTTGCCGCTCTGGTGACCGAGGCCGTGTCCGTGCATCAGGCGCTGCTGCTCTTCGGGCACTACCTGACCGTTGTCGACGCCGGGCCGGATCTGCCGGTACGCGACAGGCCCCTGCCGGTGACACCCCTGCGGGGCGGGATCGAGCTGCGCGATGTTTGGTTCCGTTACGCCGACGACCAGCCGTGGGTGTTGCGCGGGGTGAACCTGACACTCCCGGCGGGGCGCTCGACCGCCGTGGTCGGGCTCAACGGAGCCGGGAAGAGCACGCTGATAAAACTGCTGTGCCGGCTCTACGATCCGACTCGTGGGCAGCTGCTCTGGGACGGCGTCGACCTGCGCGACTTCGACCCGGCGGAGCTGAGACGCCGGATCCGGGCCGTCTTCCAGGACGCGATCCCCTATGACCTCACGGCGCGGGAGAACATCGCCATCGGCGACCTGACCGCCCTGCGAGACGACGACCGGATCGAGGGCGCGGCGGATCGCGCCGGTGTGCACGACGTCCTGGCCGCCCTCCCGCACGGTTACGAGACGCTGCTGACCCGGATCTTCTTCTCCGAAGCCGACCGCGCCGACCCGGACACCGGGGTGGTCCTCTCCGGCGGGCAGTGGCAGCGGCTGTCGATAGCCCGGGGTCTCGTACTCGACCGGCCCGATCTGCTCGTCCTTGACGAGCCGAGCTCCGCCCTGGACGCCAAGGCCGAGCATGAGGTGCACGCCCGGCTCCGGGAGCACCGGCGCGGACTGGCCGGCGTGCTGGTCTCACACCGGCTGGGCGTCGTACGCGAGGCCGATCTGATCGTCGTGCTGTCCGACGGGCGGATCGCCGAACGGGGCACGCACGACGAGCTGCTGATGCGCGGCGGTGCGTACGCCCGGCTCTTCGAGCTGCAGGCGGCCGGTTACCGTCCTTCGACGTCGGAGGGGGTCCGGTGAGCGCCGCTCTGGCCGCCGTGCTGACCGGTGCCGGCGCGGTGCTGGTGCTCGCGTTCGCCGTCGTGGCCGCGGCGGTCCTGCTCCGCGGGCACCTCGTCGCGCTGTCGGTCAGCGGGCTGAGCATGGCACCGGCGCTACGCCCCGGAGACCGGGTGCTGGTCCGCCGGACGCCGGGTGAGCGGCTGCGTAACGGTGACATCGTGGTGGTCGAGGAGCCGGGACCTTGCCGGCCGGGCGATCCGACCGGAGCAGGAGGCTCCCGGTGGATGGTCAAACGGGTCGCCGCGGTGCCGGGCGATCCGGAGCCGGCCTGCCTGCCCTCCTGGGCCCGGCAGCCCACCGGTATCGTTCCGCCCCGGCACATCGTGCTCCTCGGCGACAACGCCGAGGCGAGCAGAGACTCCCGGCACTTCGGCACCGTCCGAACAGATCGGGTGCTCGGCGTGATCCTGCTCCGGCTCGGCGGAAGGCCCACAGCCGGAGCCGATTCCCGCCGGCGCGTCGACCAGGAAAGGCCCTGACCACTAGTGGTTCCTGAGCAGGATGTTGCCCGTGATCCTGGGCTCGCAGAGCTTCTCGGCGCCCGGGGTGCCGGCCACGATGGTGAAGCCGGTCGGGGCCAGGCGCAGTTCCAGCACCGCGGCCCGCTCGGCGGCGGGCAGGGCGGCGTAGCGGGCCAGCAGCTCCTCGTCGTCGAACAGGTCGGCGTCCGACAGGAAGACCGGGGAGGTAGGGTGGCGGCGGCCCAGGTCCAGGATCTTGCCGCCACCGTCCCAGTTGACGCCGTTCAGCGCGACCCAGCCGATCCCGTCCAGGCCCTCGAACAGGCGGGCCGCGTCGCCGAAGCGGTGGGTGCGCATCACCGGGTGCAGGTAGGCGTCGGCGTCCAGCACATCCTGGTCGCGCGGGTCGCCGGTCGCCGAGGAGTGCGTGCCGTAGCGGCCCGCGGAGCGACCCAGGCCCAGCCGGTGCACCACCGACAGGCCATCCTCGCCGGTGTCGCCGCCCGAGAGCAGCCGTACCAGCTCGCGGTCGATCAGCCGCTGGTGCTCGCCGAAGCTGTGGAAGAGCCACAGGTACATCAGGCCGCCGGGGGAGAGCCGCTCGGCCAGCCAGGCCAGGCCCGCACGGGGGTCGTCGAGGCAGTGCAGCACCCCGGTCATCACGATGAGGTCGTAGGGCCCCTCGAACCCGTCCCCGCCGATGGCGCCGCGTACCAGTTCCACGTTGGTCAGCCCGTTGCGCTCGCGCAGCTCCCCGGCCACGTCGAGCGAGGACCGCGACAGGTCCATGCCGGTGAAGCTCGCCCGCGGATACTGCGAGGCGAGCCCGAGCAACTGGTGGCCGGTGCCGCAGCCGGCGTCCAGCACCCGTTTGCCGGCCAGGGTCTTGTCCCTGGCGACCATGCCGATGCCGAGCGCCAGGTCCAGGATCAGGTCGTCGCCGACGGTCAGGGAGGGGCAGGGGTAGCGCTCGTACAGCTCCCTGACCTGCTCTACGGCGCTCACGGGGTGTCGATCTCGTCGTACGGGATCTCCTCGATCCGGCGGGCGAAAACCCAGTGGTGGCCCTCCAGGTCCTCGGCGGTGTAGTTGCGGTCGCCGTAGAAGCGGGTGCCCGGCTCGTCGCGGATCACCGCCCCCGCCTTCCTCGCGCGCTCGTGGTGCTCGTCCACGTCGTCGACGAACACGTACAGGCTCTGGTGCGGCTCGCCCCGGCCCCGCGGCTCGTGCCTGCGGCCGTCACCCGTCCCGGCGAGCTGCACGACCCCCTCGCCGAACGACAGCTCGGCGTGCACGATGGAGCCGTCGTCGTTCAGCACCTTCCGCTTTTCGAATCCGAACGCCTCGATGAGCCATTCGATGGCTTTTCCGAGGTCGGCGTAGAAGAGGACGGGGGTGATTCTCGGCATTCCGTCGGGTGGGTTGAGCATTTCTCTCTCTCCCTCGATCGGCGACCTTGGAAACGTACGGGAACGCTACCCCGCATCCCGCCGGCGAGACGTCCGGGCGTTCGCGATTTGCACCGCTTTCACGGGTTCCACGAACCGGTCACGTGCTCGGCAGGCGCAGGCCGCCGTCCAGGCGGACGACCGTCGCGTTGAGGTAGCCCAGCTCGCACACGGCCCGGACCGCGCGGGCGAACTCCCGCGGCGTTCCCAGCCGGGGCGGGAAGACGATCTGCCGTACCAGCGGGCGCCGGAACTCCGGCGGGATCGCCTCGAACAGCGGGGTGTCGAACAAGCCGGGGGAGAGCGCGCACACCCGTACGCCGACCGAGGCCAGGTCGCGGGCGGCCGGCAGGGTCAGCGCGGCGACCGCGCCCTTGGAGGCGGCGTAGGCGGTCTGACCGGCCTGGCCGTCCTCGGCGGCGGCGGAGGAGGTGTTGACGACCACGCCCCGCTCGCCGTCCTGTAGCGGCTCGGTCGCGGCCATCGCGGCGGCGGCCAGGCGCATCACGTTGAAGGTGCCGACCAGGTTGACCGCCAGCGCCCGCTCGAAGGTCTCCAGGTCGTGCGGGCGGCCGTCGAGGCCGAGCGTGCGGGCGGCGGGTGCGATGCCCGCGCAGCTCACCGCCACCCGCAACGGCCCGGTGAGTCCCGCGGCCATCTCCACGGCGTGCTCGACCGACTCGGCGCGGGTCACGTCGGTCTCCACGAACGTGCCGCCCACCTCGCCCGCCACCGCGGCTCCCGTACGGGTGTCGGTGTCGGCCACGACCACGTGCGCGCCGGCCCCGGCGAGCTCGCGCGCGGTGGCGGCGCCCAGCCCTCCACCGGCCCCCGACACCAGTGCCGTCACCCCTCGCAGCTCCATATCCGTTTAGCCGCCTTTCCGCAATGCTGGGCGAATGTGCTTACTTATCAAGACATATCCTGACGCGAAATTCCGCATTCACGCTGCACCCCACAGACGTGAGGTAACCAATGACGATTTCCAACGGCGCTGACAATGTGCACGATCTGATCGCCCGCCGGCGGCGCGAGCGAGATCGCATCCCGCGACGCGCGATACCCGAGGAGGGGGTGCCGGTCTCCTCCACCCAGGAGCGCATCTGGTTCGGCGAGAGGTTCAATCCGGGATTCGGGTTCTACCACGTGCCCGCCACCCTGCGACTGCGCGGCCCCCTCGACGCCGGAGCCCTCGACCGGGCGCTCTGCGAGGTGATCAGGCGGCACGAGATCCTGCGCTCCACCGTCGAGGAGATCGACGGCATGCCCGTCCAGCGCGTCGGCGACGCGCCCACCGGTGTGCTGCGCTCCGTCGACCTGGCCGGCGAGCCCGATCACGGGGCCGGCCCCGAGGGCGAGGCCGCGCGGATGGCCGCCGACGACATCCTGGCCCCGTTCGACCTGCGGCACGGGCCGCTGGGGCGGGCCCTGCTGCTCAGGCTGGGGCCCGACGACCACGTGCTCGTGCTGACCTTCCACCACATCGTCTTCGACGACCCGTCCTTCGGCATCGTCGGGCGCGAGATCGAGGCCCTCTACACCTCCTCGGCGCCCCTGCCCGAACTGGATCTGCAGTACACCGACTTCTCGGTCTGGCAGCGCGAGCGGCTGCGCACCGAGGAGGTGCGCTCGCGCCTGGTCGACTACTGGCGGCGGACCCTGGAGGGCGTGCCCCGGCTGCTCGACCTGCCCTCGGACCGGCCCCGCCCGCCGCAGCGGAGCCGCGCGGGCCGCTTCCACCGCAGCCAGGCGGAGCAGTTGCTCGATCCGGGCGCCGAGGCCGGAGTAGGTCGGGCGCTCCTGCTCCTGAAGTTGGCGCTGGGAGTCGGACAGATCCCGCTGCAGGTTCTGAACCTGCTCCCGGGACTGCCGAAGCTCACCGTCGATTTGCTTCAGATGGTCGTGGACCTGGTGCCGGTCATAGCCCCGGAGCACCACGTCGAATTCCCGAGCGGGGGCGTCCTCAAAGAAGTTGTTGAGCTGGGCGTCGATGTCGGACTGCATGGAGGCTCGATCCTGGGTTGTCGAGACGGCTACACGGGCCGGACGGGGGTTTCAGGCATCCGAAGCGGGAGCCGGGGCGGGATCCACGTCCGGTGGTACGCCAGCGTACTCCGCCGTTGCCGAGTTGGCGGTCTCGTCCGACTTTATGCGCGACTTGTTACGTATCGGCGTTTCTTGCATTCGACGTGGTCTCAGCTTGCCTTTCCGGAGCCTGTACGAGTTCGGTAAGCATTCCCCCCACGTCTTTGGGGTGAAGAAAGGCGATGGACGAACCCATGGAGCCGTGGCGCGGCCGTTCGTCGAGCAGCCGGACGCCCCTGCCACCGATCGTGTCCAGAGCACGCACGACGTCCGGAACACCGAAGGCGACATGATGAACGCCTTCCCCGCGCTTCGCGAGAAATTTACCGACCGGCGTGTCGGAACCGAGCGGTTCGAGGAGTTGGATATACGATCCACCGCCCTCCCCGTCGGCGATGTGCAGCATCGCCTCCTTCACCCCCTGCTCGGCGTTCACCTCGCGGGCCACCACCGTGAGCTCGAAGGTCTGCTCGAAAAAAGCGATCTTCTCCTCAAGATCGTGGCAGGCGATTCCCACGTGATCGATGCGCATGAACATAGAGCCATCCTCCTTCAAGGTCACCGATGTGCCCATGGGTATGGTGGCAAAGTCGCTCCAAGCCCTGTCAGGGAGGCCCCCTGTTATGTCCGTTTCCGTCATCGTCTCCGGGGCTCGAACCCCCATCGGCCGACTGCTCGGCTCGCTGTCCGGCCTGTCGGCCGTCGAACTCGGCGGCATCGCGATCAAAGCCGCGCTGGAGCGTTCCGGCGTCGCTCCAGAGGCGGTGCAGTACGTGATCATGGGGCAGGTGCTCCAGGCGGGTGTGGGGCAGATGCCCTCCCGCCAGGCCGCCGTCAAGGCGGGCATCCCGATGTCCGTGCCGTCCCTGACGATCAACAAGGTCTGCCTCTCCGGCCTGGACTCCATCGCCCTGGCCGACCAGCTCATCCGGGCCGGTGAGTTCGACATCGTGGTCGCGGGCGGCATGGAGTCCATGTCGAACGCCCCGCACCTGCTGCCCGGCCTGCGCAAGGGCGTGAAGTACGGTGCCGCCGGCATCATCGACTCGATGGCCTTCGACGGCCTCACCGATGTCTACGACCAGGTGGCCATGGGCGAGTCCACCGAGCGGCACAACGCGCGCTTCGGGCTGACCCGCGAGGAGCAGGACGAGTTCTCCGCCCGCTCCCACACGCTCGCCGCCGCCGCGATCAAGAACGGGACCTTCGACGACGAGATCGTGCCGGTGGCGATCCCGCAGCGCAAGGGCGAGCCGACGGTCTTCTCCGCCGACGAGGGCGTGCGCGGGGACACCACGGTCGAGGTCCTGTCGCGACTGCGACCGGCGTTCACCAAGGACGGCACGATCACCGCCGGGTCCGCCTCGCAGATCTCCGACGGCGCCTGCGCCGTCGTCGTGATGTCCAAGGCCAAGGCCGAGGAGCTCGGTCTTGAGTGGCTGGCCGAGATCGGCGCCCACGGCAATGTCGCCGGGCCCGACAACTCGCTCCAGTCCCAGCCGGCCAACGCGATCAAGCACGCCCTCGGCAAGCAGGGACTCGCCGCCGGTGACCTCGACCTGGTGGAGATCAACGAGGCCTTCGCCCAGGTGGTCCTCCAGTCGGTCAAGGAGCTCGACGTCCCCCTCGACAAGGTCAACGTCAACGGCGGCGGCATCGCGGTCGGCCACCCGATCGGTGCCTCCGGCGCCCGCATCGTCCTCGCCCTCGCCTACGAGCTCAAGCGCAGGGGCGGCGGCCTCGGCGCGGCCGGCCTCTGCGGCGGCGGCGGGCAGGGTGACGCTCTGATCATCCGCGTTCCCTCGGCATGACCTTGGAGGTCTCCGACCTGGTCGCGCTGGCCAGGGAGGGCCGACCCCGGGCCGTGGCCCGGTTGATCTCCATGGTCGAGAACGGTTCCCCCGGACTCAGGGAGATCGCCGCGCTGCTCTGCGCCGACCGGCCACACCAGGCCCGGATCATCGGCCTGACCGGCCCGCCCGGCGTCGGCAAGTCGACCTCCACGGGGATGCTGGTCCACGCGTTCCGCAGGCGTGGCGTGAGGGTCGGCGTGCTCGCCGTCGACCCTTCCTCGCCGTTCACCGGCGGGGCGCTGCTGGGCGACCGGGTCCGGATGCAGGACCACGCCACCGATCCGGACGTGTTCATCAGGTCGATGGCGAGCAGGGGCCACCTGGGCGGGCTGTCGTGGGCCACGCCCCAGGCGCTGCGCGTCCTGGAGGCGGCCGGCTGCGAGGTCATCCTCGTCGAGACCGTCGGTGTCGGCCAGGCGGAGGTCGACATCGCCTCGCTGGCCGACACCACGGTCGTGCTGCTCGCCCCGGGGATGGGCGACGGCGTCCAGGTGGCCAAGGCGGGCATCCTGGAGATCGCCGACGTGTTCGTGGTGAACAAGGCCGACCGAGAGGGCATCCAGGCCGCGATCCGCGAGCTCCGCAACATGATCGCCCTGGTCGACCGGCCCTGGAGACCGCCGATCGTGCCGACCGTGGCCCTGCGGGGGGAGGGCGCCGAGGAGGTGGTCGCGGCCCTCGACGGCCACCTGGCCTATCTGGAGGGGGCGGGCGAGCTCGTCCGCCGCCGCCAGGCCAGGGCCCGGGACGAGATCGAGGCGATCGCCCTCACCACCCTGCGCTCCCGCTTCGCCGACCTGCACGGAGACCGGCGCCTCGACGCCCTCGCCACCCGCGTTCTGGACGCGGAACTCGACCCCTACACCGCGGCTGACGAGCTTCTGACGGCGGTGGGGCGGCCGGGGTGATCCCCCGGCACCGAGCGGCGCCCGCGAACCCTCACCGCGCTTCCTCGGTTTCCAAGGTGTCCCAAGGGGCGGGCGAGGTCGTCTCCGCGGCGGCGCGCCGCCGAACCCGGTGAGCGTGGGCGGGGCCCGCACCGGCCGGGGCGCCGAGGGCCGGGACGCGGGGGCGTCAGGTCTCGTCGGCGAACTTGACGATGACCTTCTCGAAGCCGAGACCCTTCAGCATGCCCTCAAGCATGATCTTGGTGTTCTGGTCGGCGCGGTTGCGCAGATCGCTGGCCAGGGCGGCTTCGGCGATCTTCTTCTCGGCCAGCACGTAGAGCTCCTGCTGGTCTGAGGGGGAGGAGGACAGGAAGTCCTCGACCCGGTCCAGCAGACCGCGCTGCTGGGCGTAGACGTAGGAGCGCTTGTTGTCGAGATTCGGCTTCTCCAGCTGGGCACGGGGCAGCCTGACCGTGACCTCGGTGCGGTCGGGGGAGACCGTCAGCCCGCCGTTGCCGATACCGCCGAAGTCGACGTAGGCGTCGACGCCACCGGCACCGACGAAGAGCGTCCGGCTGCCCTTGACCGCGTCGGGCAGGAAGGCGGCGTCCTTCTCCAGGTCGACCACGACCTGGAAGTTGCCGGTGGCGGCCTCGAAACGGCTGAGGTTGTGAATGGACTCCAGCAGCACGGGCTGGCTGCGGTCGATCGTGGCCTCGCCGAACGGGTTCAGCCACGACCAGGTCAGGCGAGCACCCACGACGAGGAGAACCATGACGACGAGCAGCCCGGCGAGGAAACGCCAGCGGCGCCTGCGAGGCGCCGCCTGGGGGGTCTCGGGCGGAGCTTCTTGGGAGGCTTTCACGAAGCTCTCCTTCCCCGGGGGGCGACCTTCTCACGCCGAGCCTATGCCGATCTTGTCAGCCCCGTGGCGACGGCGGCGTGCCGCCTTCGGCGAAGGGGGCACGCCACGGGGCGGGCGGGACGCCCGTCCCGGGCGGCGGCGGCCCGCCGGGTGCCTGGTGGGCGGGGCCTGACCTGGGCTCGGGCCCGGTCGAGGTGCCTCCCGCCCCCTGCCCCGGCTGGCCGTACTGTCCTGTCTGGGCGGTCTGCCCGGACTGGCCGCCAAAGTGAGTGCTTTGTAACCGGCAGCCGGTGAAGTCCGCGTAGTAGAGCCGGAGCCAGTCGCGCCGCTGGACGTCCGTGAGCCCCGAGAACCACGCCGCCGCGTACCGGTGCTCCGCGAGCGGCCCGCCGGGAAGCGGCTCACCCCGCAGCCACGCGGCCACGATGTCGCGGTAGCCCGCCGCGGGAGTGGCGTCACACCGCGCGGCCAGGCCGTCGACGAACTCGTCGGCCGCCTTCTCGGCGAACCCCGTGGCCAGATCGTCCACGTGGATCGCGATCACGCCCGCGGAGAGGGTGGAACCGTCACGCCTGGGGTGCTGCTCCACCCGGGAGAACTCCCCGGGTGTCCCGGCCAGCCGGGAGGCGATCTTGATGAACTCCGAGCCCAGTTCGGGTAGTCCGGCGCGCATCCCCGGGTGCACGCAGACCATGATCGGCCACTCCTGGCAGCTGTAGACGATCTGCTGGGCCGAGACCGGCTGCTCCTCGGTGAACAGGCGGGCCATGCCGGTCCCCGCCGCCAGCACCGCGATCAGCGCGGCGGCCAGCACCAGGGCCTGGCGCGTCACGACCGCGGCCCAGCCGAGCAGGAGCGCCGCGCTGATCCCCACCAGCCAGAGCGTCTGGTCGGTGAACGCCGCCGAGTTCAGTCCCTGGAACGGGTCGTACGGCTCCCGCGTGGCGGGGGCGAGCCGGTCGGCCCAGGTCGGCCCGTGACACAGCCAGGTGAACAGGCTGTAGCAACCGAGTCCGGCCAGGACCGGCGTGATCGTCCACGGCATCAGCCAGCCGGTGACCCAGCCGATGACGACGTACAGCGCCAGCCCGGCCACGCCCATCACCAGGCCGCTGGGCAGCAGTCGCCCGGCCTGCTCGGTGATCATGGTCCTGACCGCCAGGACCATGACGGTGGCGGTGAACGCGCCACCTGTCACCACCAGGATCGCCAGCGGCGCCCGCACCGCCTGCCACGGGGTCATCGATCGGCCCCCCGTCCCGCGCCGCCTGCGCACCGCCACCCACGCGGCGAACGCGGCCGCCACCGGGCCGGTCAACCGGAGCGAGCCGATCACCGCGACGATGATGTTCTCCCACGCGCTGACACCGGGAACCAGGACGCTCCACGCCGCGACCACCCCGAGCACGAGCAGGATGGCGACCGCCATCAACCCGCTCTGCTGGAGTTCCTCGCGTGAAACGCCCCTGTGCTCACGCACCGGTGGGCGTGGTGAGAACCCACGCCGAGCCGGTGTAGCCGAAGTGCGTCCGGCGTTCGAACGCCGTCAAGTTGTCGTTCATCAAGCACCCCCCGTGCCGTGAATGTGCGGATGCCGGTCCCCTCGGCACCGGTCCGGCTCGCTTCCCCCGCAGGCCGGACTGAGTCAGCGTGGCCACTTGGCCACGGCCTCACCATTCGATGTGGGAACCATAACGGAGCGTGACGTTTGGCGTCCGGGTTCTTGGTGAAGCCATCAGAATGGTGACTCTACGTATACGGGCGAATCGGGATGAGGCCGCGCTACCGTAGCCCTGTGGTTACAGGTCGGCTGAATCTCCCGTTTGACCCCATCGAGCGTGCCGCGAAGACGTGGCGCGTTCACTTCGGGCCCTCCTCGGCCATGGCCGCCGTCACATCGATCATGAGAGCGCAGCAGATCCTGCTGTCGCAACTGGACACGCTGCTCAAACCGCATGACTTGACCTTCGCCAGATACGAGGCCCTGGTGCTGCTGACCTTCAGCAGGACCGGAGCGCTGCCGCTCGCCAGGATCGGTGAGCGTCTGATGGTCCATCCCACGAGCGTGACCAACACCGTGAGCCGCCTGGAAAGTGCCGGTCTGGTACGTCGCATGCCCAATCCCCGCGACGGCCGGGGGGTGCTCGCCGAGATCACCGACCGGGGGCGGGAGGTCGTCCGCGGAGCGACCGCCGACCTGATGGAGGCCGGCTTCGCCATGCCCATGTACGGCGAGGATGAGCTGGACCAGATGTTCGACCTCCTCAGAACCCTCCGCGTCGCGGCCGGCGACTTTGTAGATGGCGATTAGATGGCGACGCTGGCGCGTCGCGGTGAGGCCGCTCTTGTCCGGCTCCTTCCCTCGTCGACCGGGGCCGCTCGTTCCTCGCGACCC
>NZ_JBEXUE010000282.1:0-13232 GCF_040614275.1 Streptosporangium sp. NPDC006013 | reverse complement strand
GTCGACTTTCTTCAGCAGTTCGAGCAGTTCGTCGAAGCAGCCGTGAATGTCACCGACGATGACGGTACGTCGCACCCCGGCGAGCCTAGGCGGGCCGGCTCTCCCCCCGCGCTCGGCGTGCGGACGTCAGTGGGCGGTGAGGTCCAGGTCCTTGTCCTTGTCCTTGATTCTGGGATCGCCCTCGTCGGCGAGGTAGTGGTCGGGCAGGGTGGCGTCATCGCCCTCGGCCACCTTGGTGGAACGCGCGATGACCGTGCCGAGCGCGGCGACGGCCAGGTTGACCGCCAGCGCGACGATGCCCGCGTAGATCGTCATCTTGGTGTCAAGACCCAGCTTCTCCAGCGGGAACGCCGACCCGGCGAAGTGCAGCTTGCCGGTGACCGGGTTGCCGATGTTGTAGAGCATGAGCATCCCGGCCCCCATGCCGGCCACCCACCCGGCGATCAGGCCGCCACGGTGGAACCAGCGGGTGTAGAGGCCGAGCGCCACGGAAGGGAGCGTCTGCAGGATGATGACGCCGCCGATGAGCTGCAGGTCGATGGAGAAGCCGGTGTCCAGGAACAGGATGCACAGCACCGCGCCGACCTTGACGAGCAGCGAGGTGATCTTGGAAACCCGGGCCTCGTCGGCGTCGGTGGCGTTCGGCTTCAGGTACTCCTTGTAGATGTTGCGGGTGAACAGGTTCGCTGCGGCGATGGACATGATCGCTGCGGGGACCAGTGCGCCGATGCCGATCGCGGCGTAGGCGACGCCGGTGAACCAGTCGGGGAACATCCGGTCGAACAGCTGCGGCACGATCGTGTTGTTGTCCGTGCCGATGGGCTTGATCCCGGCCGCGATGGCCATGAAGCCGAGCAGCGCGATCAGGCCGAGCAGCAGGCTGTAGGCCGGGAGCGCGGACATGTTCCGCTTGATCACGCCGCGGTTCCTGGAAGCGAGCACGCCGGTGATGCTGTGCGGGTAGAGGAAGAGCGCGAGCGCCGACCCCAGGGCCAGCGTGACGTACTGCAGCTGGTTGCCCGCGTTGAGCAGGAAGCCGTCGCCGGGTGCGGGAGTGGCGTCGAACTTGGCCTGGGCGGCGTCGAAGATCCCCGACCAGCCGCCCTCCAGCTGGGCGGGGATCGCGATGATCGCGACCAGGATCACGATGTAGATCAGCGTGTCCTTGACGAACGCGATCAGCGCCGGGGCGCGCAGGCCCGACTGGTAGGTGTACGCGGCCAGGATCGCGAACGCGATGATGATCGGCAGGTGGCCGGTCACGCCCATCGACTTCAGCACCGCCTCGATGCCGACGAGCTGGAGCGCGATGTAGGGCATCGTCGCGACGATGCCGGTGATCGCGACCAGCAGCGCCAGCGTGGGCGAGCCGAACCTGGCCCGGACGAAGTCGGCGGGGGTCACGAAGCCGTGCACGTGCGAGACCGACCAGAGGCGGACCAGTACCAGGAAGACGATCGGGTAGACCACGATCGTGTAGGGCACCGCGAAGAAGCCCGTCGCGCCCGCGCCCCAGAGCAGGGCGGGCACGGCCACGAAGGTGTAGGCGGTGTAGAGGTCGCCGCCGACCAGGAACCAGGTGACCCACGAGCCGAAGCTGCGGCCGCCCAGGCCCCACTCGTCGAGGCTGGCCAGGCTGTCCGGGCGGCGCCAGCGCGCCGCCATGAACCCCATGCCGCTGACGAGCAGGAACAGTACGGTGAAGATGATGATCTCGGTCAGGTGCGCGTCCATCCGGTCACCGCCGCTTGGTCATCTGGTAGACGATCGAGGTGCAGGTCACGCCGATCGCGATGAAGGCGAGCTGGAGCCAGTAGAAGAGCGGAAAGCCGAAAAGCCGGGGTTCGTCGAAATTGTAGAGAAATGGAAGTAAAGGTAGGATGATCGGCGCGACAAGCAGCCAGTTCCACGGGCTGCGATCGCTCCGGTCCCCGTTCGGTGTGGTCAACGCGGTCTCCTGTGGCTGGAGAGGGGACGCCCGAGCAGGATCATCCCCATCGGTTGACCGGCAGCGTAATTACCTGGACGTTTCTTGCGGGCCACCGAGCGCCGAGTGGAACGGTTGGCGCGACGAACGGTAGGTCAGCCCGGCCCGGCGATGTCGTCGGCGATGTCACGGGTGCCGTACCCCTCGGGGGCCTCCGCTTCGACGACGGGTTCCGGCCGGTCGTCGAACTCCAGGCGGAGTGCCCTTGACATGGTCGCGTGCATTTCGTAAAGGCAGGTGATGTAGGTCAGCTCCAGGATCTGCTCGTCCGGCAGGTGCGCCTTCAGGACCGCGAATATCTCGTCGTGCACCCGGCCGCCGTCGAGCACCAGGCCGTCGGTGTAGGCCAGCACGGCCCGCTCCAGCTCGTTGAAGTGCGGGCTGACCTGCCAGTGCGCGACCGCCTGGACCTTCTCCTCGGGCACCCCCAGCGCCCGCATCTGCTTGCAGTGCTGTGAGAAGACGAACTGGCTGCCCCGGGCCCAGCCGGCCCGCGACTGGCCGAGCTCGCGCAGCACCGGGTCTATCTTGCTCTCCCGGTACAGCTGGAAGCCCTTCACACAGTGCCGCAGGATGACCGGGTCCAGCGCGAAGACGGTCCACCAGTCGCCGGGGGAGCCGGTCGCCGTGCCCGGTTCGGCCACCGGGTCCCGGTCCGGGCCGAACAGCCGGTCGTAGAAGAAGAGCGTCAGCGGGTCCGTGGCCTCCGCGCGGGGGACCTGGCGCAGGCGTGGCATCACACGGTCCTTTCCGCGGCGGTCCTCGGTTCGTGCCGGACGTCGGTGGGCAGGCCCAGTTCCCTGGTCCAGGCGGCGAACTCCACCAGGATGCCGTCCGGATCCTTGAAGTAGATCGACCTGACGAACACGCCCTCTCCCATGGTGGGCGCCACCCCGAACTCGCTGTCGTCGTGGTTGAGGATCACCCCGACGTCCACGCCCTTGGCGATGAGCCTGTCGCGGTACTCCTCTATCTTGTCCGGGGCGACATCGAGGGCGATGTGGTTCATCGAGCCGACCGCGGAGAGCATCTCGCCCCGGTCCGGCAGGTTCTTCGGCGCCGAGACGCCGGGAATCCCCTCGGGTGCGTCGGGGAACCAGAAGAACGCCAGCGCGTTTCCCCCGCCGCCGTCCGGGTCAGGGCATCGCCCGCACCCCCTCCACCTGGACGTTCCAGCCCGCGGGGAAGCCTGGCGCGCACCTGTCGGGCCCGCCGTCCCAGCCCGCCGCCATCAGCGCGACGGCCGCCAGCAGGCCGCCGT
Source organism: Streptosporangium sp. NPDC006013 (assembly GCF_040614275.1). Lineage (NCBI taxonomy): Bacteria > Bacillati > Actinomycetota > Actinomycetes > Streptosporangiales > Streptosporangiaceae > Streptosporangium > Streptosporangium sp. NPDC006013. The sequence goes on along the minus strand of NZ_JBEXUE010000282.1, from coordinate 9,984 downwards.
TGCCCGGCAGGTAGAGCGGCAGGATCCCGGGCCACTGCCGGTTGTGACCCGAGACCAGATGCGCGTTCTTGGGCGCGTCCATCAACAGCGCGTCGACCGCCTTGCCCGGCTCGCCCAGCCTGGCCGCGCACATGGCGAGCATCGGGTAGTCCCAGCCCCAGGTGCTCGGCAGGTCCCAGGTCTCCAGCACGTCGTCGAGGGTGGCCCGCATGGTCTCCGGATCGATCAGCGGCGTCGCCGGAACGAGGCCCAGGGCCCCGGTCATCGAGGGGTGGTCCGTCCTGAGCGTGTACGGCTCCACCGCGATGGCCGCGTAGACGCCGTCCCTGACGCACGGCGCGGCCAGCCCGTCCCGCACCCTTTCCCACTCCGGGTCCCGGGCGAGGCCGAGACGCTCACGCCACCGCTGCGCGGTCTCCAGCCCCCACCACCAGTAGGCCAGCTCGAACGTGGGATTCCTGACCGTCGTCCTGATCTCCGCGTACGACTCCTGTGCCGGGATCAGCGGCGGCCCGAGCACGTGGCGGCCGTCCTCCTCGACGGGAAAGGACGCCATGAACTCCGCGGTCTCGAAGACCAGGTCCCGGTAGTCGTGCAGTGCCTCCGGCCGGACCCGGTAGAGGAGTTCGGCGAAGTAGATCGGGTGCGGCTGCTGCCAGATCAGGAACGGCCCGATCGTGCTGGGGCTCTCCCTGCCCTCGGGGCCGACCTGCTTGGGCCAGCGGGCCCCGCGACACCCCTGCTCGGCGGCCGTGGCCCGCGCCGCGGGAAGGATGCTCCGGTACCACGGCAGGCTGCGCTCCAGCAGTTCCGGCCTTCCCCACAGCGGGAAGTGCGCCGCGTGCCACCAGTGCATCTCCAGGTGGAACTTGCCGCTCCAGGAGTTGCAGACCAGGCCGGTCTCCTGCGGCGGCAGCGAGCCCGCGCAGTTGACCGCGGTCAGGTACTGCGAGAGGACCACGCGCCGTTCCAGTTCGGGCGCGCGCGGATCCGAGCTGCCCTCGAAGCTCACCGCGCCGCCGTCGGTCCAGAAACGGGCCCAGTGCCGGGCGGCGGCCGCGCGGACCTCCGCGAATCCGGGAAGGCCGGGCTCCGCGGGGTCGAGCCCGAAGGCCACCACGAACTCGGTGGCGCCCTCCAGCCGGTAGCGGTGCTCGGCGATGGGCGTGAGCCGGGCCGGCCCCTGCCAGGCGAGGGCGACGTGGTGGCGGTCGCCGTCCAGCACCCGGGTGAAGTCGCAGCGTGCGGCGCCGACGACGTGGCCGGTGACGTGCCGCTCCGGACCGTCCCAGTCGGCGGCCACGTTCCAGGCCGCACAGGCGTACGGGAAGGCGATCGTCACCGCCGCCCCGCCGGTGACGCGCACCGCCAGCAGGTCGCGTCCGGAGTGGCAGACCGTCTCCACCTCGTACGGCACGCCGTCGAGCGTGAACGAGCTGCGCAGCAGCCCGCTCCACAGGTCGAGCCGCTGGTGGACGCCGGTGAGGTCGGTGATCTCCGCGTGCTCGCCGAGGTCGAGCCCGATCCTGCCCAGGTCGAGCCGCTGGGGGTTGCCGTGCAGCCACGTACCGGCCTCGAACTCCGGCGCCACCGGGCCGCCGAAGGTCATCCGGTGCCGGTCGGGATAGCGGGCCCGGCCGTAGCCGGTCATCGCGTCCTCCAGGGTGAAGCCCCTGGGGTTGGGCATCGTGTGCCAGCCCCACTGCGACTGGGTGCCCAGCGGCATGCTCGCGGCGTGGAAGGCGGGGAAGGTCTGCAACCCGGTGACATCGGCGGTGAAGGCGAACTCGCCGTTGCCGACGGTCAGCGGGGACTCCGCGTCCGGCTCGGTCAGCACCACGGCGTGCCGCCGTACCAGGGCCTCGCGGTCGATGCTCACGAGCACCCCGGCGTACCCGAGGCACGCTGGGCCCGCATGAACGTGACGTCGCCCGCGACGTCCGCCTGTGGCATGGTGCCGAGGTCGAGCACGACGTCGGTGAAGGCCAGCGACGCCCGGCGCATCACCGCCACATCGATCGCCTCGGCCCCGAAACGCGGTGAGAAGAGCGTCTTGGGGGCCGCGATCGGCGCGATGGTCGGCAGCAGGTGCCGGTTGTACGGCGTGCCCTCGCCCCCGAAGCCGCAGTGGTGCGGCACGGTGCCCAGGTCGGCCGCCGACAGCCCCTTCAGCACGGCCGTGCGCCGCACGTCCCAGTACTGGACATGGCCCTTGACCAGCTCGCGCAGGGGCGTGCTCTCACTGACCGGGACCCAGAGCAGCTCGGTGAGCGAGGGATCGGCCACGAGCTCCAGTCCGGGCAGTCCTCCGGTGCGGGTGACCGCGTCGTAGCGCCGGGCGCCCAGGTGCTCCAGGACGACGACCGAGGAGACCTTGCCCTGGTCGTACTCGGCGTCCAGCATGGCCGCCAGCTGTCCCGCGCCTCCCTCACGGACGCCGGGTCCGGTGAGGTGCTGGTAGAGGTGGCCGGTGACGAAGGCGAACTGGACCGTACGCGGGCGGCAGCTCACCGGCAGCGACGCCAGGTAGCGGGCCATCTCCACCATCGTGAGCGGGCCGTTGTCCCACACCGGGCTCATGCCGTCCGTGTGGCTCTCCACGACGATCTTCTGTTCGCTCACCCCGGGCAGGGTGGCGAGAACGGTGCGGGTCGTCTTCGGCGTCCACGCCGCGTCGACGGTCAGCACGGCCTCGACCGGCTGTCCGGCGGCGAGCGCCTGCTTGATCCGCTCGCCCTGGTCGACGCCGAGATAGGCGCCGGGAACCTGGTACGGCAGACCCTCGTAGGGCGCGTACATCCCCTCGATCTGGGCGTGCGGCAGGCGGCTCACCTCCAGCACCCCCACCGCGCCCGCCGCGGCGGCGGCTTTGAGGTCGGTGTCGGCCCCGGCGGGGGCCTCCATCGAGTCGGAGCCGAGCAGGTTGATCGTGAGGCCGGGGTCGTACATGTGGTAGCCGAGCAGGGGCGGGTAGAAGAGCAGGTTGGGCACCGTCGACCAGGGCAGATCCCTGACGACGATCTTCCCTGCGGCGTTCGCCGCGGTGATGGCGGTGCCCGCGGGCAGGTAGGTGAGCGGGGCGGTCACCCCGCCCGGCCCGGTGGAGGAGGAGAAGGGCACGGGCGCGGCGACCGCCACGTTCTGGCCGCCGACGGTCAGCCCGGTGGCGAGGCCGTCCCAGCGATCGATCTCGTAGGGCAGCGAGGAGAGCTGGACGCCGGGGACCGCGCCGATCTCGTCCTCCAGCCAGTCGATGTAGTCGTCGTGGGCGGCCGAGCCGGTCGGCCGGGGGCCGAAGTCCTCCTGCCGTTCGGCGAGTTCGAGCAGGCGGGCCTCGCTCGCGAAGCTCGCCGGGTCGATTCGCACCGGGCAGGTCGTCGCCTGGGCGGCGAGCGCGGCTCCCGGCAGGGAGACGGGGAAGGTGAGGGCGAGAAGCATCGGTCCGATGAGGATGAGACGTTTCATAGGGGGTTCCTTCGCGTCGGAACACGGTGACATGGCGGTCCCTCGCGGGGACCGCTCAACGGGATGCTCGTGCCGGGGCGGGGTGCTTCAGGAGATCCCGGTCAGCGGCGGGTCGACGCCGTCCGGTCACTCCCGTCCAGCCGGTGGGCCGGTGGTGCCGCGGACGACGAGGGTGGGTGAGACGGAGGACAGGACGGACCGCCCGCGGCCCTCGATGCGCTCGACGAGCAGGCGCGCCGCGGTGGCCCCGATGACGTGTCCGTCCTGGTCGACGCTGGTCAGGGAGATGGGCTTGAGGGAGGCGATGCCGATGTTGTCGTATCCGGCGACCGACAGGTCACCGGGGACCGACAAGCCGGCCTCGTAGGCCGCACGCAGCACCCCGAGGGCCGCGACGTCCGCGCCGGCGAAGATCGCGGTGGGCCTGGCCGGCCGGGCGAGCAGCTGCCGCGCCCCCTCGTAGCCGCCCTCCTCGGTGAAGGAGGTGGCCACCACGTCGATCCCCTCCGCCAGGCCCCTGGCGCGCATGGCCTGGCGGTAGCCCTCGGCGCGGACGGCCTGCGGGGAGTCGGCGCCGGAGGCGCGCCCCCGGTCGAGATGGGTGATGTGGGCGATCCGCCGATGGCCGAGATCGGCCAGGTGGTCGACCACCAGGCGGGCGCCGACGACGTCGTCGTCGACCACGGAGTCGTACTCGGCGGCACTTCCGTGACGGCCGATCACCACGATCGGCGTCGTGGTGGCGATGGCGGCGAGTTCCGCACTCGACATGACCGGAGATATCAGGATGATTCCATCCATGCTCCGGTCGATCATCGCGTCGGTCATCCTCGCCTGACTTCTGGGCTCGTCCCCGCCGGGGCCGAGCAGCACCTGGTACTCGGTGCCGACCAGCCTGCCGGTGACACCCTCGATGATGTCGGGGAAGAACGGGTTCCTGGTGTCGGACAGCATCACACCGAGGGTGTAGGTACGGCCTCGCATGGCCCTGGCCGCGGCGTGCGGCCGGTAGCCGAGCTCGTCCATGGCCTCACGGACCTTGGCCCGCATGCCGGGACTGACCCCGTAGGCCCCGCGCAGCACCTTGGACACGGCGGCCGTGGAGACGCCGGCCCGGCCTGCCACGTCGGCGATGGTCACCCGGCGCGGTGCTGATCCTGTGGTCACGCGAGTCCTTCGGTAGGCGAAAGTGGGAACGGCCCCGCGGCGAGCCTCGGGGGAAGCGGGGAAAATCGCCGGGCGAGCGCGGCGCCCGAGTGTAGAACGAAATACATTCTGGCAATGCAGAGGCGACGGTACCCGGTCGAAGCCATCCCCGCCAGACCCGAGTTTTACCGCTTCTTAACGAGTTGGTCACCTCGAACGTGGCCCTTGACGCCGCAAACGCCCCTGGTCTAACAATGGAGAACGTTCTACGAAACATGACGGAAACCCGCATGTCTTGTGGCCCGGAGGCGTGCAGGCGTCCGCCCGGAGGCCGACTATCACCAACCCCGTGACGAACAGGAATAACGAGCATGAGGGTATCGAAACGACTGCTGGGAGCCGCGGCCTGCGCCGCCCTCACCCTCACCGCGGCGGGCTGTGGCGGCGCCGCCGAACCAGGCGGAACCGACGGCGGGAAGGTCACGCTGACGCTCTGGCACAACACCGCCGACCCCGCCCCGCTGGTGGAAATGTACAAGCGGTTCGAGCGGGAGTCGGGCCACACGATCGAGCTGGTCCCGATCCCCTCCGACGGGTTCGAGGACAGCACCCAGACCAAGTGGGCCACCGGCGAGCGGCCGGACATCCTCGAATACCACGCCACGGTGAGCAACCTGCTCGCCCTGAACCCGTCGGAGAACCTCAGGGACCTGTCCGGCGAGGCGTACGTCGCCAGGTCCGGCGACCTCTACAGCAGCGCGGGCGCCACAGGGGGAAAGGTCTACGCGGCCATCACCGGCTTCCCCCAGGTCTTCGGCCTCTACTACAACAAGAAGGTCCTCGCCGACGCGGGCGTCAAGCCCCCGGGAACGTTCGACGAGCTCTCGGCGGCCTGCCGCGCGCTCTCCGCCAAGGGCGTGACGCCCGTGTTCGAGTCGGGCGGATCCATCTGGCCGGTGCAGATCCTGCCACTGCTGTACGTCAGCGCCAGCAACGAGGCCAACGCCTACGGCAAGGCCATCGCGGGCCACACCGCCTCGCTGGCCGACCCCGGCTCGCCGTTCGTGGCCGGGCTGAGCTCCTACCGGAAGCTGCAGGACGACGGCTGCTTCAACAAGGACATCACCACCGCCACGTTCGAGAACTCGGTGAAGGCCCTGGTGACCGGCAAGGCCGCCATGGTCGCCCAGCACTCCGACATGCTGCCGGCCATGCTCGCCGCCGCCGGCGGCGACCAGCAGAAGGTGGACGACACCGTCGGGTTCACCGGGCTGTCGAGCACCAAGGCCGTGGTGACGTACGCGCCGGGACCGATCGGCACCTTCTACCTGCCCAAGACGGGCGACGCCGGACGGGAGCAGGCCGCGCTGGACTTCGTCCGGTTCATGACCGGCCCCGCCTACGCCGACTACGTGAAGTCCGCGAAGACCTTCCCCGTGCTCCAGGGGGTGGACGGTCCACCGGACGTCTCCCCCGTGCTCCAGGATGTCAAGAAGGCGTACGACAACGGCGCCGTCATCGCCTTCAACTCCGACATTCCCGGCATGGCCGGGCTGGCGCCGCTGATGTCGGAGCTGATCGCCGGGCAGAAGGATCCGCAGAAGGCCGCCACCCAGCTGCAGGGCCAGGTCGAGCAGGCGGCGAAGGCCGCCGGGCTGCCCGGATGGTGACCTCGCTACCCCCGCGCGAGCATCCCCCAGGCAGCGAGGCCACCGAGACCACACCCCCCGCCCCGCACCCCGCCGACGGGGGCGGCGGCGAGATCGGGGACCCCGGGCGGCGGGGCTGGCTGCCCTGGGCGCTGCCCGCCGTGCTGCTGGTGGCACTCTTCTTCGCGCTGCCGTTCGTGCTCAACGCCCGCTTCGCCTTCTCCGCCTGGACGGGGTTCCGCTCGGAGATCACCTGGAACGGCCTGGACAACTTCCGCACGCTCGTCGAGCAGGATCTCCTGACGAACGCCGTCACGGTGACCGTGCTCTACGCGATCCTGTGCATGGCCATCCAGAACACCGTCAGCCTGAGCCTCGCGCTCGCCCTGCAGCGGACGGACCGGGTCAACACCGTGTTCAGGTCGGTGTTCTTCCTGCCGACTCTCGTCTCGCCGCTGGCCGCCGGTTACATCTGGCGGGGCATCCTCGATCCGGCAGGCCCGGTCAACTCCTTCCTCGGCATCGACTGGGCCTGGCTGGGCGAGCCCGCGACCGCGTTGCTCACGGTCGCGTTCGTGGACGCCTGGAAGTGGAGCGGGCTGATCACCCTCGTCTACATCGCGGGCCTCAACTCGGTGCCCAGGGAGCTCATCGAGTCGGCCACGGTCGACGGCGCGGGCCCCTGGACCCGCTTCGCCCGGGTGAGGTTCCCGCTGCTGGCCCCCGCGATCACCTTCAACGTCGCGGTCACCCTGGTCGGCGCGCTCAGCGCCTACGACGTGATCGCCGCCACCACCGGCGGCGGCCCCGGCGACCACACCAGGGCACTGAACATCGTCATGCGCCAGCAGTGGGGGCAGGGGTTCTTCGGCTCCGCCAGCGCGCTCAGCCTCACGGTGACGCTGCTCGTGATCGCGACGGCGGTACCCCTGGTCTGGTGGCTGCGCCGCAGGGAGGTCACCGGATGAGAGTCGTCAAGTACACGCTGCTGTCGCTGTTCGCGATCCCCTGGGTGGTCGTGCCGTTCTGGCTGGTCGTGGTGAACTCCTTCAAGCCCGCGGGCGAGGCGGCCGAACTCGGCCTCGGCCTGCCCCGGCAGTGGGCGATCGTCGAGAACTACACGACCGTCGTCGACACCGGCGACTACCTGGGCGGGCTCGCCAACAGCCTCATGATCGCGGTACCCGTCGTGCTGGCCGTGCTGCTGCTCGGCGCGGCGGCGGCGTGGGCCTACGGCCGAGGCGACTCGCGGTGGCTGCGCGCGACCTACTTCGTACTCAGCCTGTCGATCCTCATCCCCCCGTCGATCATTCCGACCGTCCACGTGCTGCGCGGGCTCGGCCTGGACGGCACGCCGTTCGGCTACGCGCTGGTCCTGATCGGCACCCGGCTGGGCATCGTGGTCTTCCTGGCCACCGGGTTCGTCAGGGCCTTCCCGCCCGACCTGGAGGACGCCGCCGCCATCGACGGGGCGTCCCGGCCGCAGATCTTCGCGCGCATCCTGCTGCCGCTGCTGCGCCCGGTGCTCTTCGTCGGGAGCGTCATCCTGGTCATCAACGTCTGGAACGACTTCTTCTTCGGGTTGTTCCTCCTCAAGGGGCAGGACAACGCGACCCTGCCGCTCACCCTCTTCCAGTTCGCCTCCGGCACGCTGCAGACCCTGCAGTGGAACCTCGTCTTCGCCCACGTCCTGCTGACCACGCTGCCGCTGGTGGCGGTGTACGTGTTCGCGCAGAAACACGTCCTCGCCGGACTCACAGAAGGAGCACTAAAGGGATGACCGACCAACCGTTCGCGCTCGCCGTCGAGTGGGTGAGGCGCATGGTCCGCGAGGGGAAACTCCCGTGCGCGGTGCTCGGGGCGGCCACCTCGCAGGGCACGGTGCTGCTGGAGTCCTTCGGAGAGCACGACGGACGCGCGACCCGCGCCGACGACCACTTCGCACTGTTCTCGGTGACCAAGCCGCTGGTCGGCCTGCTGGCCATGCGCCAGGTGGAGCGGGGCCTGCTCTCACTGCGCCGCCCGCTCCGTGACGCGGTGCCCGGCTTCGGCGGGCTGCGCTCCGACGAGGTCACGCTCTGGCACCTGCTGACCCACACCAGCGGCATCGCCGAGCAGACGCTCACCCCGGACGACCTGGTGGAGCACCTGATCGCCGCCCCCGCGCTGTTCGAGGCGGGCACGCTCAGCCAGTACTGCAACATCGGCTTCGCCGGCATCTCCGAGATGATCAGGGATGTCACCGGCAGGGATCTGGCCGACGTGATCGACACCGACCTGAACGCGCTGGTGCCCGGCGGCGGGCAGATCACCTTCGACCCGGCCTGCGACCCGGCCGAGGTCAGGGCCGTCGAGCTGCTCGGGATCGACTACGACAGGTTCGTCCGGCTCCGGCATCCGGCCGGGGGCCTGTTCTCCCGTGCCGAGGACCTGCTCGCGCTGGGCAGCGCCCTGCTCCGCGGCGACCGGGCGCCGGTCCACCCGATCACGCTGGCCGCCATGACGGAACCCCAGACCACGGGCCTGGTCAAGCTGCAGCCCGACCCGGTCAACGCCGGCCAGGACTGGGGGCTGACCTGGAACCTGCGCCACTCCGCGCCCGGCCTGCTGGAGCGGCGGCTCTACGGGCACGGCGGCGCCTCCGGATGCCAGTGGTGGATGTATCCCGACCACGACGCCTGCTTCGTACTGCTGATCAACGTGATGGCGCCCAGCCTGCACGGGGTCGACATCGACGGACTGCACAACGCCTTCACGACGGGTCTCGGCGCATGATCCACGCCCCGGGAACCCCCGGCATGGCACGGGCCGTCTCGGGCGGCCAGGTGCCGGTCGGCTCCTCCCCGCCCGCCGAGGCGGTCGCCTGCCACACCTGCGGGCTCGCCGACCCGGTCGGCGTCGACGATCCCTCCCCGCGCCTGTCCTGGGCGGCCAGGCTGCTCCATCCCGAGCGGCTGACGGTGTCCACCGGCGGGCGCGAGGTGTGGGCGCGGGACCTCCCGCCGGGTACGAGCTGGGCCGATGTCCCGGAAGAGGCGCTGGAGCCGCTCACCCCGTACACCTGGTCGGTCGCCGGGCACCTCGGCGGCACCTTCGTGACCGGCCTGCGCGCGGGCGGCGCCTGGGACGCCCCCTGGGTCGAGGACGGCGGGAACGAGAGCGGCGAGGGCGCCGTCCGCCTCGGCGGGACGTTCGGCTGGGAGCCTCGGCCGGGACGGGTCTGGCTGGCGACCACCGCGCTGGGCGTCTACCGGGCGCTGCTGAACGGTGAACGGCTCGGCGACGAGGAACTCGCCCCCGGCTGGACCGACTACGGCCGCCGGGTCCGCTACCGGCTGGCCGACGTCACCACGCTGCTCCGTACCGGGGAGAACCTGCTGGAGATCTGGCTCGCCCCCGGCTGGTACGCCGGTCACGTCGCGGCGGGCGGGCCGCGCCGATACGGCGACCACCCCGCCGCCAGCGCGCGGCTGTTCCTGCGCGACCCGGAGGGCGTTCATCCGCTCGCGGCCACCGGCCCCGGCTGGACGGCCGGAGACCTGGGCATGCCCCGCGCCGACCTGGTGATGGGCGAGACCGTCCACCTCGTCTCCTCCCCCGATCTCGAACCCTCGCCCCGCACCGGCGAAACCCCACCCGGCCGGGCCGGGCACGCTCTCCGGCGGTTCGTCGAACAGCAGCGTCCGCAGGTCAGTGCTCCAGAGCTGGCCCCTCTTGTCTCCGC
>NZ_JBEXUE010000281.1:0-13287 GCF_040614275.1 Streptosporangium sp. NPDC006013 | reverse complement strand
CGTGCGCGACACGCCCCGCCATCATGGCGGCACCCGGGTGGACGTCACCGGCGCGGGAGGGGCACGGGGGTGTCACACCCGCAGGTAGCGGCGGAGCGTGACGAAGGAGGCCAGCACACAGATGAACACACCGATGACCATGGTGAGACTGATCACCGAGGCGACCGTCTCCCAGGAGAGCTGGCTGTTGGGAGAGAGGTAGAGCTGCACCCCGTCGAAGAGGAAGACCTTGCTGACGATCAGCATCATCGCGGACACCACACCACCGATCAGGCCGGCGATGACGCCCTCCATCACGAACGGGAGCTGGATGTAGAGGTTGGAGGCGCCCACCAGGCGCATGATGCCGGTCTCACGCCTGCGGTTGTACGCCGAGAGCCTGACGGTGTTGCCGATCAGCAGGGTGGCCGCGAAGACCAGGATGATCGCCACGATGAGGGCGGCCCAGCGGAGCTTCTCCAGCAGCCCGAAGAACTTCTCCAGGAGTTCCTTCTGGTTGACCACGTTGGAGACTCCCGGGGCGCCCTTGACCGCCTCGATCACCGGCCCGTAGGCCTCCGGGTCCTTGAGCTTGACCCGCAGCGACTCGGGCATGTCCTCGACCTGGATGGCGGAGAGCAGCACCGTGTTGTTGGCGTTCTGGTCCCGGAAGTTCTTGTAGGCCTCGGCCGCGTTCTCCACGGTGACCTGCTCGACCTGCGGCATGGCCTCGATGGTCGCCTTCAACTCGGCCTGCTCCTGGGCGTTGACGCCGCCGCTGCCCTTGCACTGCGGGAAGGGGTCGTTCTTCTTGCACAGGAAGACCGAGACCTCGACCTTGTCCGCCCAGAAGTCCTTCATGCTGGAGATCTGGGAGTTGATCATTAGACCGACGCCCAGCAACGCCATGCCGATCGCCACGGTCACGATGACCGCGATGGTCATCGTGAGGTTGCGGCGGAGGCCGATCCAGACCTCGGAGAAGATGAAGTTTGCCCGCATGCTCTTCCTGTCGCTCTTTCCGGTCCTGGTGTCAGTACGCGTGTCAGTACGCCTGGCCGTACACGCCCCGCGACTGGTCACGGACGATCTTGCCGTCCTCCAGTTCCACCACCCGCTTGCGCATGGAGTCGACGATGGCCGCGTCGTGCGTGGCCATGACGACCGTGGTGCCGGTCCGGTTGATCCGGTCGAGCACCTTCATGATGCCGATGCTCGTCGCGGGGTCGATGTTTCCGGTCGGCTCGTCGGCCAGCAGGATCATCGGCCGGTTGACGAACGCCCGGGCCATCGCGACCCGCTGCTGCTCGCCACCGGACAGCTCATCGGGCATTCGGTGTGCCTTGCCTTCAAGGCCGACGAGCTCGACGACCTCGGGGACCACCTTACGGATGAAACGCCGTGGCTTGCCGATCACCTCCAGAGCGAACGCGACATTTTCATACACGTTCTTGTTCGGGAGCAGCCGGAAGTCCTGGAAGACACAACCGATCCGGCGGCGCAGGTGCGGGATCTTGAAGTTGGACAGTCGGGCGAGGTCCTTGCCGGCCACGTGGATCGCGCCCGAGTTGGGGCGCTCCTCCTTCAGGACCAGGCGGAGAAAGGTCGATTTCCCGGACCCCGAGGGGCCAACGAGGAACACGAACTCGCCCTTGTCGACATCGACGCTGACGTGGTCCAGCGCGGGCCGGTTCTGGTTCGCGTAGACCTTGGTGACATTATCAAAATGGATCACGGGCGCATCACGGCATGCCAGTCTAGGGGGTAGGACGGTCGCAGGAGTGGCAGAGGGCCACTTCCACCTCTCGCCGGTCGGGGGGCGCCGGTCATTTACGCTTGATCGACGTTCCGGTTGGCCGGAGCCCAGTCTAGGGGGAAGACTGGCATGGAACGTCCATAACGGAAACAAAACGATTCGGCGCCCGGTAACGAGCGGATAAAGTGGTTCTGACCTCGAAGAGGGAGGACGGCATGAGCTGTGAAGACCTGGTCTGCGCGGGGTGTGCTCACCCCGTGGCCGAGGGCCGCTGCCCTCGCTGCCGCGCGTACCGCGCTCAGCACCACCACGGCCTCGGCGGCATGACCCCCGCGTTCATCGCCCTGGTGCTGATCGTGCTCTTCTTCCTCACCCTGGCCCTGAGACACCTCAGCGGGACCTGACGGCGCCCCTGGGGGGACAACCAGCCTCACGGATGCCAGGCGCCCGTGAGGCGAGCACGCGGCCTACCCGCCCTCGACGCCCGCCTCCTGGCGGCGGGTCCAGCGGATCTCGGCCTCGATGAAGCCGTCCAGGTCTCCGTCGAGCACCGCGCCCGGGTTGCCCGCCTCGGCGCCCGTCCGCAGGTCCTTGACGATCTGGTAGGGGTGCAGCACGTAGTTGCGGATCTGGGTGCCCCACGACGTGGTCGACTCGCCCCGGATCTCGTTCAGCGCCGCCGCCTCCTCCTGCCGCTTGCGCTCCAGCAGCTTGGACTGCAGGACCGCCATCGCGGTCGCCTTGTTCTGCAGCTGCGAGCGCTCGTTCTGGCAGGAGACCACGATGCCGGTGGGCAGGTGGGTCAGCCGGACCGCGGAGTCGGTCGTGTTGACGCCCTGGCCGCCGGGGCCCGAGGAGCGGTAGACGTCGACGCGCAGATCGTCCTCGTTGATGTCGATGTGGTCCGTCGTCTCGACGACCGGCACCACGTCGACGCCCGCGAAGGAGGTCTGGCGGCGGCCCTGGTTGTCGAACGGGCTGATCCGGACCAGACGGTGCGTGCCGTGCTCGCCGCGGAGGGTGCCGTACGCGTACGGCGCCTTGACCGTGAAGGTCGTCGACTTGATCCCGGCCTCCTCCGCGTAGGAGGTCTCGTAGATGTCCGTCGGGTAGCCCTTGCGCTCGGCCCACCGCAGGTACATCCGCTGGAGCATCTGGGCCCAGTCGGCGGCGTCCACGCCACCGGCCTGGGACTGGATGGTGACGACCGCCTCACGGGCGTCGTACTCGCCGGACAGCAGGGTGCGGACCTCCAGCGCGCCGATGTCGCTCTTCAGGGACGCCAGCTCGCGGTCGGCCTCCTGCTGGGTGTCCTCGTCGTCCTCGGAGGCGGCCAGCTCGTACAGGACTGAGAGGTCGTCCAGCCGCCGCCCCAGCGACTCGACCCTGTTGACCTCGCCCTGGAGGTAGGAGAGCTTGCTGGTGACCTTCTGGGCGCGATCCTGGTCGTTCCACAGGTCCGGCGCGGCGGCCTGATCCTCCAGCTCCTCGATCTGCTTGCGAATCGCGCCGAGGTCGAGCACGTCCTGGATGCTGTTCAGCGTCCCGGTAAGCTCGTTGATCTGTTCTGCCGGATCGATGAGTGCCACGTCTGTAAAGGGTACGCGACCTTCGCACCCGATCGTGTACGGCACTCTCCCCCACCATGGCTAGCATGGCCCGCATCGGGGAGCATCGGGAGGTGGACGTGCGCGGACGCAGGCGAAGGGGCGTGCTCGCGCTCGCGCTGGCACTGGCCGCCGCGACCGCGGCGTGTTCCGATCCCCGTTCCGTCTCCGGCGACGCGCGGCCGGGGCGGAGCCCGTCGGGATCTCCGGCCGGTGACACGTCGGCCGCCCGCCCCACGACGGCGCCGTCGCTCCCAGCGCCTCCGGTCACGCTCGACGAGGCGGCGAAGGCCCTGGCCGGCATTCTGAGCGCCGACGGGGTGCTGGGTGCGGCGACGCCGCACCTGGACGCCGACCGCAGGCTCATGCGGGAGCAGACCCGCGACGGGCAGGAGGCCCTCACGGTGGCGGCCTTCAACGGCTCCGCCGGGGCACTCCCCTCGTACACGTGGGGCACCCCCGAGCTGCTGGTCCCGCGCGGGCAGGAAGGTCCCCTCTGGTTCGCCGCGATCGTGGACCGCAGGGAGCCCTCCGGCGGGGTCCGCACCGCCGTGCTGACCCTCATGCGGTCGCCCGGGGAGGATTGGCGGCTCAGCTCGACCTCACTGCTCGATGAGGGCATCCGGCCCCCCGAGATCACCAAGGACGCCGACGGGTACGCGACGTCGCTGGGCGAGGATGACGCGACCGTGGCGATCAGCCCGCGGCTCATGGCCCCGCTGCACGCGACCTCGGCCGAGGAGGGCGAGCGGGGGTTCGCGGCCGGGCTGATCGAGAAGAGCCCGCACACGACCGGCTTCGCCGACGAGATCGCGAAGCGGCGCAGGGACGGGAAGAGCGCGTGCCTGGGCTACGACTCGATCTTCGCCGCGAGCAGCTACCCGGTGCACGCGTTGCGCACCACCGACGGCGGCGCGCTGGTCGTCTACTCGCTGATCAGGACGACGACCAGGAGCGTCAAGATCGATCCGTGCGCGTCGGACGCCCGTATCCCGCCGGACGCCAGGAAGCTGACGACCGAGAGCTTCATCCGTGAGGAACTGCGTACCGTGGAGACGCAGCTGTACGTGAGCACGGTCCCGGCCAAGGACAGCGGCCGGCCCGCCAGGGTCATCGGCTACCTGGGCGGCCTCACGAAGGTCATCGTGAGCTGACCGGTCCGCCCGGGTCCCCCGCGAGGGACCCGGGCGGGCGGCTCACGCCTCGGCGTGCGGGAGGTTGACGGTGGCCGCCAGCGTGCGGATCGCGCGCAGCGCCACCGACAGGGTCGCGAGGTCGAAGTTGTCGCTCTCCCAGATCTCCGACAGGGTCTGCTTCGCCCGCGAGACCGCGGCCGAGTTGGCCTCGGCCCAGCGCGCCAGGCGCTCCTCTGGAGACAGCCCCGGCGCGCTGTGCACCAGGACGTTGTGGGTGAGCGCCGCGTGCGCGGCGTAGAGGTCGTCGCGGAGCGCGGCCCGCGCCATGGAGTTCCAGCGGCTGTCCCTGGGCAGCGCGATGACGCGCTCGCGCAGCCTGGAGAGCTGAAGCCGGTCGGCGAGGTCGAAGTAGACCTCGGCGACGTCGTGCACCGGCCTGTCGGTGCGCGCGGCCACCTCGACCAGATCGAACGTGGAGTAGGCGGGCACCATCGCGGCGACGCGCTCGGCCAGCTCGGCGGGGACGCCCCGGGAGGCGAAACCGTCGCGCCGCTCCTCGAACGCGACCAGGTCGGCCCCGGTCAGCAGCTTGGGCAGGTGCGGCAGCAGGCCGTTCATGCTCTTGGCGAAGAAGTCGACCGTGGAGGCCAGGTCCAGCGGCGGGCGCCGGTTGCCCAGCAGCCACCTGGTGCCCCGCTCGACGAGCTTGCGGGCCTCCAGCTCCATGGCGATCTGGGCGGAGGTGTCGACCTTGTTGTCCAGCTCCTCGATCTGGTGCCAGAGGCTGGGCAGGTCGAAGACCTCGCGCGTCACCAGGTAGGCGCGGGCGATGTCGGGAGTGGACGCGCCGCTCTCCTCACCGAGGCGGAACATGAAGGTGGTCCCGCTGGAGTTGACCAGGTCGTTCACCACACCGGTGGTGATGATCTCCCTCCGGAGCGGGTGGGTGTACATGTAGTCGCGAACCTCCCCGTTGCGCAGTGCCGAAGGGAAGTAGGACACCAGCCAGGACGTCAGGTAGGGATCGTCCGGCAGGTCGGAGGCGAGGATCTCGGCGTCGGTCACCAGCTTGGTGTAGGCCAGCAGCACCGAGAACTCCGGCGCGGTGAGTCCGAGCCCGGCCTGACGGCGCTCGGCGAGCGTCTTGTCCGACGGCAGGAACTCCAGCTCCCGGTTGAGCAGGCCGGCCCGCTCCAGCTTGCGCAGCTGGCGCGAGTGGATGTGCAGCATGTCGGCCGCCTGCTCGCGGGCGGCGGCCAGAACCACGTTCTGGTCGTAGTTGTCACGCAGGACCAGCTGGGCCACCTCGCCGGTCATGTCGAGGAAGAGCTGGTTGCGCCGCTTGTCGGTGAGATCCCCCTCCCGGATCGCCCGGTCCAGGAGGATCTTGATGTTGACCTCGTGGTCGGAGGTGTCCACACCGGCGGAGTTGTCGATGAAGTCGGTGTTGATCAGCCCGCCGTTGAGCGCGAACTCTATCCGGGCGAGCTGGGTGAAGCCCAGGTTGCCGCCCTCGCCGATCACCTTGCAGCGCAGCTCGGCGGCGGTGGCCCGCAGGCCGTCGTTGGCCTTGTCGCCGACGTCGGCGTTGGACTCGCTCGACGCCCTGACGTAGGTGCCGATGCCGCCGTTCCACAGCAGGTCGACCGGGGCTCGCAGGATGGCGCTGATCAGGTCGGCCGGGGCCAGCGACATCACGTCGTCGTCGAGGCCGAGCGCGGCGCGCATCTGCGCGGAGATGGGGATCGACTTGGCCGTACGGGGCCAGACGCCGCCTCCGGTGGAGATCAGCGAGGCGTCGTAGTCGGCCCATGAGCTGCGGGGCAGCGCGAACAGCCGGGCGCGCTCGGCGTAGCTCCGGGCGACGTCCGGGTGGGGGTCGACGAAGACGTGCCGGTGGTCGAACGCCGCGACCAGCCGGATGTGCTGGGAGAGCAGCATGCCGTTGCCGAACACGTCACCTGACATGTCGCCGATTCCGGCCACGGTGAAGTCGGTGTTCTGGATGTCGACACCGGTCGTGCGGAAGTGGTACTTGACCGACTCCCAGGCGCCCCGGGCGGTGATGCCCATGGCCTTGTGGTCGTAGCCGATCGAGCCGCCGGAGGCGAAGGCGTCGCCCAGCCAGAAGCCGTACTCCTTGGACACGGCGTTGGCGATGTCGGAGAACGTCGCGGTGCCCTTGTCCGCGGCGACCACCAGGTAGGTGTCGTCCTCGTCGTGCCTGACCACGTCGGCGGGCGGGACGACCTGGCCGTCGACGAGGTTGTCCGTGAGGTCGAGCAGCCCGGAGATGAACATCCGGTAGCAGGCGATGCCCTCGGCCAGGGTGTCCTCTCGCGATCCCGACTTCGGCGGATTTTTGACGACAAAGCCACCTTTGGAGCCGGTGGGAACGATGACGGTGTTTTTCACCATCTGCGCCTTCACCAGCCCGAGCACTTCGGTGCGGAAGTCCTCCATCCGGTCCGACCAGCGCAACCCACCCCGCGCGACCTTGCCGAACCGCAGGTGAACACCCTCGACCCGGGGCGAGTAGACGAACACCTCGAACTTCGGCCGGGGCAGCGGCAGCACGCTGATCGACGGCGAGTCCAGCTTCAGGCTGACGTACGGCTTGCGCTCGCCGCCGACCCGCTGGAAGTAGTTGGTCCGGAGCGTGGCCCCGATCATCTCCAGGTAGGCCCGCAGGATCCGGTCCTCGTCCAGGGAGGCCACCTCGTCCAGGGCCGCGAGGATCTCCTCGTGCAGCGCGTCGGCCAGGTCCGCGCGGACCTCCGCCGGACGCCGGGGGTTGAGCCTGGCCTCGAACAGGCGCACCAGCAACCGCGCGAGCCGCACGTTGCCCATCAGCACCCGCTCGATGTACTCCTGGCTGAACGTGGTGCCCGCCTGGCGCAGGTACCTGGCGTAGACGCGCAGGATCTCGGCCTGCTCCCAGGTCAGACCGGCGGTCAGGACCAGCCCGTTGAACCCGTCGCTCTCCACCCGCCCGGCCCACAGGGCGCCGAACGCGTCCTGGAAGAGCCGCTTGAACTCGTCCCTGTCCACCTCGGGCGAGGGCGTGTAGCGCAGGCCGAAGTCGTAGATCCAGGCGTCCTTGGTCGCCGGGTCGTTGTCGCGGTCGATCTCGTACGGCCGCTCGTCGACCACCTCCACGCCCATCCGCTGGAGCAGCGGCAGCACCCTCGACAGGGAGACGGGCGCGCCGAGGCGGTAGAGCTTGAAGCGACGCTCTCCCTCCGAGGCGTCGTAGGGCTCGTAGAGGTTCATCCCGATCTCGTCGGAGGAGCCGGCCAGCGCCTCCAGCCGACGCAGGTCGGCGACCGCCATCCGGGCGGGGAAGTCGGCCTTGTACCCCTCGGGGAACGCCGAGGCGTAGCGGCGGACGAGCCCGGGGGCCTCGTCCTCGGGGCTCAGCTCGGTGATCGCGGTGGCCAGGTCGTCCTCCCAGGACCTGGTGGCGGCGGCCAGCCTCGCCTCCAGTTCCTCGACGTTCACCGCGTCGGCGTGCAGCGGCCTGCCGCGCTCGCCACGCACGACCACGTGCAGCCGGGCGAGGGCCGACTCGCCGATCATCGCGCTGTAGTCGAAGGAGGTGCCGCCGAGCGCCCTGAGCAGGATGTCCTGCATCTTGACGCGGATCTTGGTGGTGTAGCGGTCGCGCGGCAGGTAGATCATGCACGAGACGTAACGGCCGTAGTCGTCAGGGCGGAGAAAGACCTTGACCTGCTTGCGCTCGCGGAGCCTGAGCACGCCGAGCGCGATCGGCAGCAGCTGCTCCACCGAGGTCTGGAAGAGCTCGTCCCTGGGGAAGGTCTCCAGGATCTCGATGAGGTCCTTGCCGTCGTGGCTGTCCGCGGTCAGGCCGGCGAGCACGATCACCTCGGCCAGCTTGCGCCGGAGCACCGGGACGCGCGAGATCGACTCACTGTAGGCCACATGGGTGAAGAGGCCGAGGAAGCGCCGCTCACCGACGACCTCGCCCGAGGCGTCGAAGAGCTTGACGCCCACGTAGTCGAGGTAGGCGGGCCGGTGGACCGTGGCGCGGGTGTTGGCCTTGGTGATGATCAGCATCTGCTGTTTCTCGCGGGCCTTGGCGCGCAGCTCGGGGGGGAGCGCGGCGAAGCTGCCGGAGTCGGCACGGTCGCTGCGGAGGATGCCCAGCCCGGTCCCGGGCATCGGGTGCAGCCTGTCGCCCTCCTCGCTCTCCTCCAGGCGGTATTCGCGGTAGCCCAGGAAGGTGAAGTGCCCGTCGGCCAGCCAGCGCATCAGCTCCAGGCTGTCCTCCACCCCGGCGGGGTCGAGGGGCGGCGGGTTGGCCGAGATGTCCTCGGCGGTCCGCAGGGCGAGCGCACGCATCTTGACGAAGTCCTCGACGGCGCCGCGTACGTCCTCCAGGACGCGCTGCAGTTCGGCCTCTATCGACCTGAGCACGGCGGGGTCGGTCTGCCTGTCGACCTCGAAGTGCATCCAGGACTCGGCGAGCATCTGCCCGGTGACGTCCTCCTGGCCGCGGCCGAGCAGCTTGCCGGTCATGTCCCTGCGCACCCGCATCTGCGGGTGGATGACCAGGTGGGTGCCGATGTCGTGGCGGTCGAGCTCCATCGTCACCGAGTCGACGAGGAAGGGCATGTCATCGGTGACGATCTCCACGATGGAGAACCCGGGGTCCCAGCCGTGCTCCTCCAGGCTCGGCGTGTAGGCCCGGACCAGGGCTCGGCCCTGGGGGCGCTCCCTGGCGAGCTGCCGCTGGGCGATCGCCGGGCCGTACAGATCGACCGGGTTCCGGCTCAGCAGGTCCTCCGGGGCGACATGCCGGTAGTAGAGCCGCAGAAAGGCGAGCACCTCCTCCACGCCCACGTGGTCGCTGCCAGGTGTGTGCGCGCACGTCTCGGCGGCACTCCTCAGCAGCTCGTCCTTGGCCTCGTCGAGCGGCATGTCGCTCTCACTCCTTTGTGAGGGATTTTGCACATTTTGATGAGGAACCATGTTGAAACTCATGATTCCCGCCAGGGAGAAAGTGATGTCTCCGCACCCGCGTTCCGGTGTGCGGCGCCCTCTTCGGGCCACCCGTTCCCGGTCACGCTCCCCGTTCGGAGACCCGGGGCGCGGAACGCCCGCCACACGGTGGCCGTCTCGTCACGGGTGAGTGGGGTTCCGGCCGGTCGCCTCGGCTCGTCATGTGAGCCGAGATCTCTCACCGTCGCCCGCGGAGAACGGAAGGTCTCCGGGCCGGAGACGACGGGCTCTCCCTGGGAGATGGCGGTAGGACAATCATCCCACAGGGTCGCCTCGGCGAGGCTACGGCGCAGCCGGGCGAGTCGGGTCTCGCTCCCTGCACCTCGCCCGGCGGGCGGGGCCGTCCGGCCCGCACTCCGCCCATCGGGCTTGGCCCGTGGCACGACACCTCCAGTGGCCCTTTGCCCCGATCCTCGTTGACCGGGGCACACCACCGTTACTGATATCACCCGAAAACCGGCCAAACGTCAATGTGACGTTCGACCATCGTCCATGGAGTTGGAGCGGTCCCGCCGGACCACATCGAGGAATCCGGGAACCTCGCTCAGTTCCCGGAGCTCGATCTGGCACTCCTCGCACGTCATGAGGTGACGTTGGAACGCCTCGTGGTCCTCTTCGTCGAGCACCCCGAGGGCGTACGCCGCCACGTCATGATGCGGGGAGGGGAACATCAGCTCGCGACACCTCTCTCCTTCAGAACCTTTCGGAGAGCCCGGATCCCGTAGTAGAGCCGGGACTTGACCGTACCCGGCGGTATCCCGAGGATTTCCGCCGCCTCGTTAATCGTACGGTCCCGTAGGTAAGTCTGCTCGATGACTTCACGGTGTTCTGGGGACAGTTCTCGCAACGCCTCGGCGACGATCATCGCCTCCAGCGCGCGATCGGCTCCGTCGGGAACCGGCACAGCGTTCGCGTCGGCGGGTTCGACCTCCTGTGGTCTGGTCCCTCGCCTGCGACGACCGTCGATGACGATACGGCGGGCGACGGTGAGGAGCCAGGCCCACAACAGACCCGGCTCTCGTTGCAACCTCTCTGCGTTACGCCAGGCTCGGACGAGCGTCTCCTGGACGACGTCCTCCGCCCATTGCAGGTCGTTGCCTGTGGCCTTGCGCACATGACGGAGCAAGGGAACACCGAACTCCCGGTACAGGTCCTCTACCAGGACAACATCGGTGTCCGTGCTCTCGAACCGACTGTCGAGTTGACGACGCACGGGCACATCTTTACACCTTCGTTATCAGTCACGTCTGCAACTCCCGCAACTCCGGTCATTTCTAACTATCTACTCACTTTCCATGAACCGGCCCGGGTGATACCGCGTACCTCCCCCCAAGTGCGCCCGCATCGGCGGGCCTCGGGGAAAGGAAACGACATGGCAGTGCGGCACATCCCGTGGCCGGTCGGAACTGTCCTCCTCCTGGCGTACCCGGTCCTCCCCGGGCCGGACGGCACGTTCAGCACCGCGCCGGGCACTGAGAAGGCCCTGGTAAAGGCCGGTACCTGAGAGCGGAACCGGGCCATGTTCAGATCACTGTTCCGCCGCTTCAAGAACGGCGAACCCCTGCTGTTCGGGGTCTTCATCGCGGTCGCCGCGGTGGCGGTCGTCCTGATCACCCCACCCGGCGGCACCGCGTCCCTGGCCACCGAGGGCTGGACCCAGACCCCGCAGGGGCCCCTGGGACCGGCCGACCGCGACCTGCTGGTCAAGGTCCGCCTGGCCGGGCTCTGGGAGATTCCCAGCGGCCAGCAGGCCCAGCAGCGGGCCGCGAGCAAGCGGGTGAAGGAGGTCGGCATGCACCTGATGACCGACCACCTCAAGCTCGACGAGGAGGTTCGCGCCCTCGCCGCCAAGCTGAACGTGCCGCTGCCCAGCCAGCCCAACGCCGACCAGCAGTCCTGGATGGCGCAACTGGCGGCGGTGAACGCCGGCGCCGAGTACGACCTGCTGTTCGCCCGGCTGCTGCGGCAGGCCCACGGCAAGGTCTTCACGGTGGTCGCCGCGGTACGCGCGGGCACCCGCAACGACCTGGTCCGGCCATTCGCCCAGCGGGCGGTGGAGGTGGTCATGAAGCACATGACCCTGCTGGAGAGCACGGGGCTGGTCGACTACTCGACCCTGCCGGAGCCCCCCGCGCCCTCGCCACCGCCCGTCACAGCCGCTCTCGACACACCTGTGAGGAGAGAACACGCATGAAACGCATGAAACGCATGAAACGCTCGCTCGTCTCCCTGTCAGCGCTGGCGCTCGCCGCCGGCACGCTCACCGCCGTCACGTTCACGGCGGCGCGCACGGCCCCCGCCTACGCCGACCACTGCGATCCCGCCGAACAGGGCCAGAACCAGCGGAGCCAGCAGAACCAGGCACCCCCCACGCAGGACGCCCCGGCCGAGAATCCGCCGGCGCAGGACCAACCCCCGCAGAACCCTCCGGCCCAGGACCAACCGGCACAGGACCAACCCCCGCAAGATCAGCCGGCTCAGAACCCGCCGGCGCAGGACCAGCCCGCCCAGGACCAGGCCGCCCAGGACCAGGCCGCCGACGCGCCCCCCGCAGCCGGAAGCCTCATCCAGGCGGCTCCCACGCCGCCACCGGCCGCCCCCGAGGAGTCCGTCGACCGGCAGACCGCCCAGAACAACATCGACTCCCGCCGCAGGCAGCCCACGCAGGCCCCCACTCAGGCGCCCACCGATGCCCCGCCGGCCGACGCGCCCACGGACACTCCCCCCGGCCAGACCCCCGCTCCCCCGCAGGACGAGCAGGAGTGCGCCGACCTCGGGCCGTTCCCCGAGGACTTCATAGACATCCGGCAGGTCCAGCGGAACTTCCAGGACGTCAGGACCCGGCGCGGCGGCTCGGGCGGCACCTTCACCTCCCGGTGCGGCAGGAACGAGAACGGTCACCGCAACCCGGACAACTTCATCGTGGCCCCGGGGGTGAGCAACGGCGCCCACCACATCCACGACTACGTCGGGAACCTGTCGACCGACGCCTTCAGCACCGACCAGTCCCTGGCCGCGGCGGGCACCACGTGCGCGCTCGGCGACCGCTCGACCTACTTCTGGCCGGTCCTGCGCGACCGCACGTCCGACGCCAACGCCACCGACCCGGACGGCAACGTCGGCACCATCCTGCGGGCCCGCCAGGTGAGCCTGCAGTTCCGCGGCAACCCGGTGGCCAGGGTGACCGCCATGCCGCGCTTCATCAGGATGATCACCGGTGACGCCAAGGCCGCCACGAACGGCGGTGCGAACGCCCTGGCCAAGTGGACCTGCACCGGGTTCACCAACCGGATCACCACCAAGTACCCGCTCTGCCCCCGAGGCAGCCTGCTCGTGCGGATCCTGGACTTCCCCAGCTGCTGGGACGGCCAGAACACGGACAGCGCCAACCACCGCACGCACGTGCTGTTCCCCGACGCGGGCGGCGCCTGCCCGTCCGGTACCAGGCCGATCCCGCAGCTGCGGATGACCCTGGTCTACTCCACCCCGCGTACGGCCTCCTTCGCGCTGGACGCCTTCCCCGAGCAGCGCCACAACCCCGTCACCGACCACGCCGACTTCGCGAACGTGATGCCCGACCGGCTCATGAGATTCGCCGTCGACTGCATCAACCGGGGACGTCGCTGCTGACGATGTCCCCGGAGTCCCCCGGAGTCCCCCCGGAGCCGCCGCTCCCCGTCTCCGCGCCTCTTCCACACCCCCGCGGAGGCCGGGGCGGGTCATTGCTGTGGCTGTAACTCACGCGTCCTCGTTCGGTCATCGGGGTCTACGACGGCGTGCTGGCGGG
>NZ_JBEXUE010000280.1:0-13372 GCF_040614275.1 Streptosporangium sp. NPDC006013 | reverse complement strand
TACGGCCGCGGCTCCGGTACGTGCCGTCAAAGCCCGCTCAGGGCTGCTTCCTGGGAGCGAAGTAGTCCACCTGGTCGGCCTCGTCCGGCTGCGGGACGGACGAGGCGGCGTGGGCTTCACGGGCGGCCTTGACTCTTCTGCTCACGAAGCCGAAGCCCGCGTAGGCGGCGATCGCCCAGAACAGCAGTGACTTGGGATCGCGCCTGAGATCTTCGGGGAAGGTGTTGAGAACCTGGGTCAGCGCCGAGCCGTAGTCGTCGCCGGAGGCTCGTACCCAGATGATCACGTATCCGGCGACCTGGCCGAGCGCGGCGCCGATCAGGGAGAAGAGGGCGGCCAGCGGCGGCAGCACCGGGCTCGTCGGCCTGACCGCCATCATGGCGAGACCGACGAGGAGGCCGACGCCGATGGCGGCGAAGCCGATCTCGTACCCGCTGAAGCCGATGAGCGCGCCGTAGGCCGCGGCGCCGACCACGGTAGCGCCGAGACCGGTAAAAATACCTGGTAGAAGCCCGTTTGCCAGATGTGGATCGTTATCCGTCATGACAGCTCCTGGTGAGGTCTAAGGGATTTCCGGTGACGGGTCGGGCACTCTACTTGAATGGGGCGATACCTGTTCATGGGTTAAGGAATAACGGACCTCCCCCCTCCAGTGGTCTACACCAATTTAGGTCCGATAAGGTTCGTGGTTGAGGTTTCAGCCCGCCCCAAGTCGCCGGTCCTCACGACTGGCGCATCGACGTACGAGGAGATCGGCACCGTGACCATCCGCGTAGGCGTCAATGGATTCGGCCGCATCGGCCGCAACTTCTGGCGCGCGGTCGCTGCCAGCGGCAAGGACATCGAGATCGTGGCGGTCAACGACCTGACCGACAACGCCACGCTCGCCCACCTGCTGAAGTACGACAGCATTCTTGGCCGCCTGCCGTACGAGGTGAAGAGCACCGCCGACGAGATCATCGTGGACGGCAAGACCATCAAGGCCTTCGCCGAGCGCGACCCCGCCAAGCTGCCCTGGGGTGACCTGGGTGTGGACGTCGTGGTGGAGTCGACCGGCTTCTTCACCGACGCGAACAAGGCCCGAGTGCACGCCGAGAACGGCGCCAAGAAGGTCATCATCTCGGCTCCGGCCAAGAACGAGGACGTCACCGTCGTGATGGGCGTCAACCACGACAAGTACGACCCGGCCAAGCACACGGTCATCTCCAACGCCTCCTGCACCACCAACTGCCTGGCGCCGATGGCCAAGGTCCTCAACGACACCTTCGGTATCGAGAAGGGTCTGATGACCACCATCCACGCCTACACGCAGGACCAGAACCTGCAGGACGCCCCGCACAGCGACCTGCGCCGCGCCCGCGCCGCCGCGATCAACATCGTGCCGACCTCGACCGGTGCGGCCAAGGCCATCGGCCTGGTGCTGCCCGAGCTCAAGGGCAAGCTCGACGGTTACGCGCTGCGGGTGCCGATCCCCACCGGCTCGGCCACCGACCTCACCGTCGAGGTCGGCCGCGAGACCACGGTCGAGGAGGTCAACGCCGCACTCAAGGCCGCGGCCGAGGGCGAGCTCAAGGGCTACCTCACCTACACCGAGGACCCGATCGTCTCCTCCGACATCGTCACCGACCCCTCGTCCTGCATCTTCGACTCCGCCCTCACCAAGGTGATCGGCAACCAGGTCAAGGTCGTCGGCTGGTACGACAACGAGTGGGGCTACTCCAACCGTCTCGCCGACCTCATCGAGCTGGTCGGCGCCGACCTCTGATGAAGGACATCTCCGAGTTCGACGTGGACGGTCGGCGCGTCCTGGTACGCGCCGACCTCAACGTCCCCCTGGAGGGGGACGTCATCACCGACGACGGCCGCATCCGCGCCTCGGTGCCGACGATCGAGGAACTCGCCCGCAGGGGCGCCCGCGTGATCGTCGTCGCGCACCTGGGGCGTCCCAAGGGCAAGCCGAACCCGGAATACTCCCTGGCCCCCGTCGCCAAGCGGCTGGGTGAGCTCCTGGGCGCGGACGTCGCCTTCGCGACCGACGTGGTCGGGAAGTCGGCCCAGGAGGTCGTGGAGGCGCTTCAGGACGGCCAGGTGGCCCTGCTGGAGAACCTGCGCTTCGAGCCCGGCGAGGAGTCCAAGGACGACGCCGAGCGGGCCGAGTTCGCGGCCAGGCTGGCCGCTCTCGCCGACCTCTACGTGGGCGACGGCTTCGGCGCGGTGCACCGCAAGCACGCCAGCGTCTACGACGTGCCCGCCCTGCTGCCGCACGCCGCGGGCCGGCTGGTCCTGGCCGAGGTCGAGGTGCTCAAAAGGCTGACCGAGACCACCGAACGGCCGTACATCGTGGTGCTGGGCGGCGCGAAGGTCTCCGACAAGCTCGGGGTCATCGGCAACCTGCTCACCAAGGTCGACAGGCTCCTCATCGGCGGCGGCATGGCCTACACCTTCCTGAAGGCACAGGGGTACGAGGTGGGCGGGTCGCTGCTCCAGGAGGACCAGCTCGACCAGGTGCGGGGCTTCCTGGACGAGGCGGCCAAGCGTGGCGTGCAGCTCGTCCTGCCGGTCGACGTGCTGGCGGCCACCGAGTTCGCCGAGGACGCCGAGTACGAGGTGGTCGACGCCACCGCGATCCCGGCCGACCGCCAGGGCCTCGACATCGGCCCGCGCACCCGCGAGCTGTTCGCGAGCAAGCTGGCCGACGCCGAGACCGTGTTCTGGAACGGCCCGATGGGCGTCTTCGAGTTCGAGGCGTTCTCCGGCGGAACCCGCGCGGTCGCCGAGGCGTTGATCGGCTCGGAGGCCTTCACGGTCGTCGGCGGGGGAGACTCGGCCGCCGCCGTGCGCAGACTCGGCCTGCCCGAGGACGGGTTCTCGCACATCTCCACCGGTGGCGGGGCCAGCCTGGAATACCTGGAGGGCAAGACCCTCCCCGGACTTGTGGCGCTGGAGAGGTAGAAGTCAAATGAGCACCGCTCGCAAGCCGCTCATAGCCGGCAACTGGAAGATGAACCTCAACCACCTTGAGGCCATCGCCCACACCCAGAAGCTCGCCTTCGCGCTGGGCGACAAGGACTTCGACCGGGCCGACGTGGCCGTGCTGCCGCCCTTCACCGATCTGCGCAGCGTGCAGACCCTGGTGGACGGCGACAAGTTGCGGATCCTCTACGGTGCCCAGGACCTGTCGCAGCACGACGGCGGAGCCTACACCGGTGAGATCTCCGGGGCCATGCTCGCCAAGCTCGGCTGCACCTTCGCCACGATCGGGCACTCCGAGCGCCGCCAGTACCACCACGAGGACGACGACGTCGTCAACGCCAAGGTGCAGGCGGCCTACCGGCACTCGCTCACCCCCATCCTGTGTGTGGGGGAGGGGCTTCCGGTGCGCCAGGCGGGCGGCCAGGTGGCCTACAGCCTCGCGCAGCTCGAAGGGGCGCTTCGCAAGGTCACCGCCGAGCAGGTCGCCTCAATCGTGCTCGCCTACGAGCCCGTCTGGGCGATCGGTACCGGCGAGGTGGCCACCCCCGACGACGCGCAGGAGGTCTGCGGGGCCCTCCGGGAGCGACTCGCCGAGCTGTACGACACCGATGTGGCCGCGGGTGTCCGTATCCTTTACGGTGGGTCGGTCAAGTCTGACAACATCGCGGGCATCATGGCACAGCCCGATGTCGACGGTGCCCTGGTCGGTGGCGCGAGCCTCGATGCCGGGGAATTCGTCAAAATTTGCCGTCTTGGCGAATTGTCGAGTTGACTGGTCCGTTTGGGGGGCGTGATTTGACAGCACGTCATACCCTCTTAGAGCAGGTTTGAATCGTCACGCCTCTGGCGTACACAAGGGTCGTGCCCGGACGCGGGACACGCACATAGGGAACAGGTCAACGGTGACAATCGGAATCTCCATCGCCCTCATCCTGTCGAGCTTGCTGATGATGCTGCTCGTCCTGCTCCACAAGGGCAAGGGCGGTGGTCTCTCGGATCTGTTCGGTGGCGGTTTCTCGTCGTCGTTCGGAGGCTCCTCCGTGGTGGAGCGCAACCTTGACAGGCTCACCGTCATCACCGGTGTGGTCTGGTTCGTCTGCATCATCGCGCTGGGCCTGCTCCTGAGGCCCTGACCCGGCTTCGACAGGCGTGACAGTGGTTCAGTCCCCGCATCCCCAAGCGGCGGGGCCATCGAGCAAGGAGTTCATCCGTGGGTAGTGGCAACGCGATCCGTGGCAGCCGTGTCGGTGCCGGCCCGATGGGGGAGGCGGAGCGTGGCGAGGCGGCCCCCCGTGTGCGGGTCCCTTTCTGGTGCGCGAACATGCATGAGACGCGCCCCAGTTTCGCCAGCGACGCGGCCGTTCCCGAGTTCTGGGACTGCCCCCGGTGTGGTCTCCCCGCAGGTCAGGACGAGGCCAACCCGCCCGCGCCGCCGCGTAACGAGCCTTACAAGACGCACCTCGCGTATGTGAAGGAACGTCGCAGCGACAAGGACGGCGCACAGATCCTGGCCGAGGCCCTGGAGCGGCTGCGCTCCTCCTCGCGCCCGATCTACTAGCCGGACCCCTTGCACGTGGTCTGCTGGTAAGTACGCCCTGAAGACCCCCGTGGGATCACTCACGGGGGTCTTTTGCATCTCACGGGCTCGGGTACCGCGACCGGGTGAGGGGGTGATGCCCGACGCCGACGGTGATCTCCTCGTGTACCACTATTACGCGGACGACGGCTCCGCCCGCCTCGGCGTCAACCTGCTCGGCTGGGACGCCGCCGGCTGGCCGTACGTCTATTGAAGCTCGTCAGCGGACTCGAAGAACAGGGCGACCGCGACGGCTCCGGGGTCGGGTGCTCCCAGGGCGGCCTCGCCGACATAGCTGGCCCGGCCCCGGCGGGCGGTGATCGAGGAGGTGGAGTCGGCTCCGGCGCGGGCCGCCTCCGCCGCCGACCGCAGTGCCTCCACCGCGGGGACGTCGTTCCCCGCGGCCTCGGCCAGGGAGTCCGCCGCCGGGGCCATGGCGTCGACCATCGTCCTGTCGCCCACGGAGGCGGAGCCCAGCCTGCGGACCGTGGCCACCCCGTTCCTGGCGGCGTCGGCGAGCAGGGCCGCGGTGAAGGCCGGACTGCCCTGTCCGGCCAGCGCGAACTCGCGGAACCACATGCCGAACAGTGGCCCGCTGGTGCCGCCGGAGTGTTCGAGGAAGGCCGTCGAGAGGCTGGAGAACGGCGCCCCGGCGTCGGCGGGGGCGGGGGAGAGCTTCGCCTTGGCCCTGGTGAGCGCGGTGACCATGTTGGTGCCGAAGTCGCCGTCCCCGCTGCGGCGGTCCAGCTCGGTCAACTCCTGAACCCGGTCGTCGATCCGGATGATGAACCGCTCGATCCACGACAGTACGGCCTGGGGTTCGAGGTCGTTCATGGGTTTCTCCTTCGAGTACCGGGACGGGACGCGAGGCCGGTCGATTCGGTCTCACAGGGTGGCTGACCTGCGACGATGCTCCATATGCGGAGAACCGGGCCGGGGCCGGTCAGGTGACCATCGCGGACCGCCGGAGCCGTGGGCGGGTCACCAGGTGAGGGCCGCGGTGCGCACCGGGTCGTCCCACAGGCCGACGAGCTCCTCGTCCGCGCGGATCAGGGTGACCGAGCAGCCCGCCATGTCCAGAGCGGTGACGTAGGAGCCCACGAGCTGCCGGGCGATGGTGACACCTCGTGCGTCGAGGAGCCGGGTCACCTGCCGGTAGGCGGTCAGGAGCTCCAGCTGGTGGGTGGCGCCGAGGCCGTTGACGATCACGAAGACCGCGTCGCCCCTGCTCAGCCCGAGGTCGTCGGCGACCGGCTCGGTCAGCGCGGCCACCAGCTCGTCGGCGGGGGCGACGGGGATCTTCCGGACTCCCCGCTCGCCGTGGATGCCGACGCCGAACTCGACCTGGCCCACTTCCAGGTCGAACGAGGGTACGGACTGGCCGGGGTGGGTGCAGGCCCGCAGGGCCAGGGACATGGTCCGGGCGTTGCCCGCGACGCGGCGGCCGAGCGCGGCCACCGTGGACAGGTCGGCGCCCCGCTCGGCGGCGGCGCCGCAGATCTTCTCGACGGCGACGACGGCGGCGGTGCCCCGCCGCCCCGGGCCGCCCTCGACGGAGGTGTCGGTGGCCAGGTCGTCGTCGACGAGCACGGTCTCGGTCCGGATGCCGCCGGAGATCTCGGCGGCGATGGTGAAGTTCAGCACGTCACCGGTGTAGTTCTTGACCACGTGGACGACGCCCCGGCCGTCGTCGACCGCCTCGGTGGCCGCCTGGATCTGGATCGCGGTGGGGCTGGCGAAGACGGCTCCCGGCACCGCGGCGTCCAGCATCCCGTACCCCACGAAACCGGTGTGCAGGGGCTCGTGCCCGGAGCCGCCGCCGGACAGCACGCCCACCTTGTACGGCCGACGGTCATCGGCCCTGATGACGAAGCTGGGGGCGCGGTTCCAGCGCAGCCGCCCCCGCTGGCTGAGCTCCAGCCCTTCGAGCGCCTCGGCGACGAGCTCCTGCGGGTCGTTGACCAGCTGATGTGCGGCCACCTGGCCCCTCCTTGCGTCGCGAACGCTGTTTTCCTACCCGGCTTCACCTCCTTGACGCGAAGGCTTCGTCGTCGGCATGACCCCATGGGTGATCCGGGATGTCCTGGGTAAGGGCTGGGAGATGCCCCCTTGCACAGGTATGGGCAGGTGGGGAGATCGATATTGCCCCGGAGGTGGTCTCATGAAGGAGCAGCCGGGAACGCATGACCATCCGAAGAGCGCGCTGAACCTGCGGCTCGCTCTGGCGATCTTCGGGCTGGTGGTCTGTACGGCTCTGGCGGTCTTCGCGACACAGGCCGGGATCACCGCGCTCGCCGTGGCCCTGGCCGTGCTGGCGGCCATCGCCGTCGTGGACATCGTGGTGGTCGGGATCCGGATCGTACGGAGACGTCGGCGCGGTGAGCGGCACACCCTCTTCGAGTAGGTCATCCGTCCTGGCCGCGCTCGGCCGTGTCAGCGGGGTCCGTGAGTTGGAGACGGACTGAACGGCGGCCCAGGCGCAACAGCGGCGGGCAGGTCAGGCGGATGCCCGACCGGGTCGGCAGGGCGAAGGCGATGGCCTTGGCCGGTGCTTCGGTGGCGAAGGTCGTCGTGGCGTAGGCGCGGCAGTGCCCCTGGGAGAGTTCGCGGACCAGGACCAGCCCACGGCCGCTCTCGGCGAACAGGTCCAGGGCGGTCTGCGGCCCCGGGAGTGGTCGAGGACGGCGGGGATCCAGCCCAGATCGGGGTCGCTGTCGACGACCTCGCACCAGGTGGGGACGCCGGCCAGATGGAAGACACGGAGCTCGTACGGCGGGCGGGCGTGTTTTCGCAGTTGTAGGGCGCCACCGACCGAGATCCGGCCTGGGGCGCCTGGTCCGAGCCAACGGAACCCGTCGCCGAGGCGGGCATCTGCTGGTCGCTCATCGGCGATCATCGGCGGTCCGCCGCCTGCGTGGAGGCCGTCCTCCGTGAGTACGGTGAGCGTCGGTTCCGCTCGGCCCAGCTCAGCCGGGTCGGCGCCGCCGATGCCTGTCTGGGGTTGGGTGAGCTGGAACAGGCCGTCGACTCGGCGCGGACGGCCATACCGATGGCCAGATCACCGACCTCGTCTCGGCTGGTCGGGCGCATCCGGAAACTCTCCGACCGGCTTGAACCGTACAGCGCGACCATCCAGGTCAGGGAGTTTCGTGCCTACCTGGACCGCGTGCTCGTCTCCTGACCCCGCCGGATCGAAGATGACGGAAGCCCGGTCGGGGCCGGGCTCATCTGGATACAGCACCACCACCGCCATCCCCGGCCAGGCTGGGCCGCTGTCGCGGTGAGGTCGTTTCCCTGGCGGGACTCGGGTGGATGCCGCTGCTTTGGACTGTGCACCCCCGCCGCCCCTCGTGGAGGCGGTCAGAACGGGGGCGGCTTGAAGGCAGAGGTCCCGTACAGCATCGGCGGGGCGGTCCTTCGCCGCCGCACCGATGCCACATCCACCTATGGCCTGTTGGGGAAGTCCGGCCGGTTGGGCATGTCCGGCCTGCTGGGCATGTCTGTCCTGTGTGGCATGTCTCCTCGGTGGGACATGTCTCCCTTGTGTCCCATGCCGGGCATTCTCTTGGAGCCGATCGCCACCGCTCCCAGCCCGAGCAGGAAGATGACGACGCCGGTGACGACGTTGTTCCAGATGTTCGCCGTCGTCGCCGAGCCGGTGACCCAGGGAGAGATGATGGTCCAGATTCCGATGATCGGCACGACCCAGCTGATCCCGTACGTCCGGCCGTAGGCGGACGCGAGCCCCAGGGCCAGGGCGGCGACCACGAGGCCGGTGACGAGGTTGCTGACGGTGAGCCTGGACAGGCCGTTGAAACCGACCACCCATGGGGAGATCGCCAGATACAGCCCGGCCAGGAGGCCCAGTCCGTCGATGACCTGTGCCACCGAACTGGAGCCCGCCCGTTCGTACCTCGCCCGCATCTCCATGAGATCGGGGTGTTGCTCCAGGCTTGCGGGTCTCATCATGACCCATGCCCCCTTCCGGTTTTCATGCGAAATTCGATTTCATGCGAAAGCGAATTTCTACCGGTATACCCGACATAAGCTCCAAACAGCCCAAAGAATGACAAATCTAGACAATGAAATCCTTTGGACAGGGGCGATCCAGTGGTCGCCCCCGTCCAGTGCACCCCGCCGCCACCGGGACACGGCGCCCCAGGACGTTCATCCTGCTCTACAACCCGGTCACCGCCAGGCCGAGCGCCTACCGCAGTCCGCCTACCGCCCAAAACGGCACGTCGTGCTCAACCCCTGGTCGCCGCGCCGAGGATAGCCACTTGGTGGCTTGACATCCAGGTGGCGGAGGTGGAGGTCAGGTACCAGCGGCGGCGATCACCTCGGAGACCAGGCGCGGCGAGGTGATCAGGCGGCTGTACTCGGGCTGGCGCAGTTCCCCGCCCATGAACGGGTGGGGGTTGCGGTGGACGGCGGGGCTGGGCGCGTCGACCAGGGCGGCGAAGTGGATCTCGGTGGCTCCCGTCGCCTCGACCACGCGGTGCACGTTGCGGGGCGTGATGCCGCCACCGGGCATGACGATCAGGCTGTCGCCTGCCCGCTCGACCAGGGACGCGATCAGCGGCGCGCCTTCCAGGGCGGTGACGTCCTGGCCGGAGGTGAGAACCCGGTCGACGCCCAGGGAGGCGAGGGTGTCCAGGGCGATGAACGGGTCGGCGGTCATGTCGAAGGCCCGGTGGAAGGTGATCGAGAGGCCCTCGGCCGCATCGATGAGGCGCTTGGCCACCTCGACGTTCACCTCGCCTGACGGCGTCAGAACCCCGATCACCACGCCCTGCGCGCCCGCGTCCCTGACCGTGGCCACGTCGCGCTCCATGGCCGCGACCTCGTACTCGTCGTAGATGAAGTCGCCGCCCCGGGGGCGGATGATCACGTGGACCCGGATTGTCGAGACCGCCGCGAGGGTCGCCTCGACGGTGCCGAGGGTCGGGGTCAGGCCCCCTTCGAAGAGGGCCGAGCACAGCTCGACGCGGTGCGCCCCGGCCTGCTCGGCCGCGAGCGCGCCGGCGGTGCTGTCAATGCAGATTTCATAGGTAAGACTCATTTTTCCTCCAAAGCATGGATTTCACCGACTGGTAGGCCCCCGCCCAGCACCGGAACACTCGCGAAGTCGGCCGCCGGCGCGACGTCCCCGCCGGCCGCCCTGAGCGCGGCCAGCGCGATCGCGCTCGTGGCCCGCGGGCTCCCGTCGATGACCTTGACGGCCGCCGTGTGCCCGGTGGCGAGCGCGACGACGAGAACCCCCTCGGCCCCGCCCTTGGCCACCGCCCCCGGCAGCGCCCGCATCAGCGAGGTGTTCACGTGCCCGGTCCCGCCGACGTACTCGGGGTGCTCGCGCATCGCGTCGGCGACCGCCCGCGGCGCGGTTCCCGGCTCGGCGACGACCAGGGCCCGTACGGCCTGGGCCAGCCCGGTCAGCGACAGCCCGAACAGCGGGGCGCCGCACCCGTCGACGGCGACATGGGCGGCCCTCTCCCCAGACAGCTCCTCGGTCACGGCACGCACCCGCCGCTGCAAGGGGTGGTCGGCGTCCAGGTAGGAGGTGGTCTCCCAGCCGGAGGCGGCGGACGCGGCGAGCATCGCGGCGTGCTTGCCCGAGCAGTTCATCCGCTCGCGCGAGGCCGTCAGGCCCGCCCGGATCAGCATGTGCCGGGTGGCCTCGTCCTCCGGCCAGTCCACGGGGCAGCCGAGGGCCTCGAAGCCGAGCCCGGCCCGGGCGAGTATCTCGGCGACCAGTCGCACGTGGAAGTCCTGACCGGTGTGGCTGCCCGCGGCGATGGCCAGGCCGGGGCCGTGCAGGTCCGCCCCGGACAGCAGGCAGGCCAGCGCCTGGAACGGCTTGGCCGAGGAGCGCGGCAGCACCGGCGCGCCGACCGCTCCCCTGGCGACGGCCACGGTGCCGTCGGGCGCGAGGGCGACGGCGCTGCCGAAGTGCACGCTCTCCACGAATCCGGAGCGCACCACCTCCGCGAGCGGGACGAGTTCAGGCACGGGCGGGTCTCCTTCTGAGCCGGCGGGCCCCCGGGGTGTCACGGGCGTCGAGGGTACGGGCGAGCTTGGACAGCGACGCGTTGACCACCAGGTAGATCAGCGCGACGACGATGTAGGTCTGGATGAGCAGGCCGTTGTAGGTCGCCAGGACCTTGCCGCTGTAGAGCAGTTCGGCGTAGCTGACCACGAAGCCCAGCGAGGTGTCCTTCAGCAGGCCGACCGACTGGCTGACGATCGAGGGCAGCACCCGCCGGGCCGCCTGCGGCAGCACGATCAGGCGCATGGTCTGGCCCTGGGTGAGCCCGACCGCGAGCCCGGCCTCGCCCTGGCCGCGCTCCACGGACAGCACCCCGGCGCGGAAGATCTCCGCGAACGCCGCGGCGTTCGAGACCGCCAGCGGCACCACGAGTTTCCAGAACAGCGGCAGGTCCAGCCCGTAGCGGGGCAGCGCGAACAGCACGACGTATACCAGCAGCAGCGCCGGGATGGTCCGCACGACCTCCACGTACGCCGCGGCGGGCACGCGTACCCACTTGCGCCGCGACAGCCGCCCGAGGGCCAGTGCCAGTCCGGCGGCCATCGCCAGCGCGGCCGAGACGACGGCGGCGAGCGCGGTGGCCCACAGCCCGTTCAGCAGATAGCGCCACATCGGCCAGGTCGCGTACGGCGACCAGCGGTCGGCGTCGAGCTGGCCGTTGGCGGCGAACTGGCGCACCGCCAGCGCCAGCAGAGCCAGCACCGCGACCGCCCCCACCGCGGTCGCGATCCGTATCCTGCGGCGGGCGCGCGGCCCCGGCTGATCGAAGAGCAGGTTGCTCACCGGACCACCGCCGGTTCGCCCGAGCCCGCGGCCTGAGTGGCGACCGGCCCGCCAGGGGCCCGGACACTCACCGCTCCGTCGGGAGACAGTACGCTCACCGGACCACCACCAGTCGTCGTTCGAGCCGCCCGGTGACGAACCCGGCGCAGGCGGCGATCAGCGCGTAGGCCAGGCCGGCCCCGACGAAGATCGGGATGGGCTGCGCCTCCGTGAGGTTCACCCGGTTGGCCGCGGCGGTCAGGTCGACCACGCCGACCGCGGCGGCGAGCGAGGTGTTCATCGTCAGCGCGATGAAGATGTTGCCGACCGGCTGGATCACCGTGCGCAGCGCCTGCGGCAGGACCACGTGGCGCAGGGACTGGCCGAAGGTCAGCCCGAGCGCGCGGGCCGCCTCGCCCTGCCCCGCGGAGACCGCGTTGACGCCGGAGCGCAGGGCCTCGGCGATGTAGGCGGCCTCGTAGAGCGCGATGACGATCATGGCCGTCACCAGCAGGTCGGCCTTGAGGCCGATCTCGGGCAGGCCGAAGACGGCGAGCACCAGCAGCACCAGCAGCGGCAGGTTCTGGAAGGTCTCCACGTAGGCCGTGCCGATCCCGCGCAGGACGCCGACCGGGCTGACCCGCATGGCGGTGATCACGAGCCCCACGACCGCGGCGCCGACGAAGGACGCCGCGGTCAGCTGGAGGGTCACGACCAGCCCCTGCCAGAACTCGGGCAGGTGATCCAGGAGGGCGGACATCAGGACCCCGGCACCGATCCGATCTGCGGCGGGGTGGGAGCCTCGCCCTGCACGACCGTGCCGAGAGACTGCTTCCAGGTCTTCTGCCAGAGGCCGTCGGCCTGGATCTTCTTCAGCCAGTCGTTGACGAACTTCTTGAACTGGTCGTCACCGTGCTTGAGACCGATGCCGTACGGGTCGGTGGTGAACGGGCTGCCGACGACCTGGATCGAGGAGTCCTTCTGCGCGTTGGCGACCAGGAGCGTCTCATCCTGGACGTAGGCGTCGCCGCGTTCCTGCTTGAGGGCCTGCACGCACTCGGGGTCGCTGCCGAACGTCACGATCTTGGCCTGCGGGGCGAGCTTCTTGATCGCCGGGATGGCCGGGGTGTTGGCTCCGGCGATGACGGTCTTGCCGTTCAGGTCCTCGGGCTTGGTGATGCCCGTGGTGCCCTTCCTGACCGCGAGGCTCAGCCCGGAGGAGTAGTACGGTCCGGCGAAGGAGACCTGCTCGGCCCGCTCCGGGGTGATCGTGTAGGTCTGGAAGACGACGTCCACGGTGCCGTTGCCGAGCAGCGCCTCGCGAGTCTCCGAGGCGGAGTTGACGATCTTCACCTTGGGCTCGCCGATGATGTACTTGGCGAGCGCCTTGCCCATGTCCGCGTCGAATCCCTCGACCTCGCCGGTCGTCGGGTTCTGCTGCGACAGCAGCGGCGCGTCGAGCGACCCGCCGACGATCAGCTCGCCACGCTGCTTGATCTTCTCCATCGTGGAGCCGGGCAGGATGTCCGCGGCGGCCGCGACCGGCGCCGAGGCGATCAGATCGCCGCCCTTGGCCTCACCTGGTACGGCCGGGCTTCCCGAGTCCGTACCGGCACAGGCCGAGAGGCCGAGCATGGACACAGCGGCGACAGCGGCCAGCCGCTTCATGGACACCATCGGGCCCACCATCCTTTTCGATCGTTTTCGATCAGTGAGTGAGAACTTTGGCCAGGAAGTCCCTGGCCCTGTCTGTCTGAGGAGCCTCGAAGAAGGCGCCGGGCTCGCCCGTCTCGACGATCTGGCCGGCGTCCATGAAGACCACGCGGTCGGCGGCCCTGCGGGCGAAGCCCATCTCGTGGGTGACGACGACCATGGTCATGCCGTCGGCGGCGAGCTGGACCATCACGTCCAGCACCTCACCGACCATCTCCGGGTCGAGTGCGGAGGTGGGCTCGTCGAAGAGCATCACCTTGGGCCGCATGGCCAGCGCGCGGGCGATGGCGGCCCGCTGCTGC